>CAYTJW010000643.1:0-3705 GCA_964438135.1 uncultured Thermoanaerobaculia bacterium | reverse complement strand
TTCGTCCTCAGCGAGTCATGAGATCGTCGGAATCGACTGACCTGGCACGGAAGCGACCAGGTCCTGGACCACCTGGCCGACCGACTCGAGCCGTTCGTCGCGGCGTGTGGCCGAAATGAAGGCAACTAGATCCGGGATCCGGCGGCCGGGGCGGACCGTGCGGCGGGCGCCGCCGCGGCTGCCGGCCCGCGCCGGAGCGTCCCCCTCCCCCCGAGACTCCGGAGGTCGTGGAGCGTGGCCATGGTGAAGACTGCCGCCCGGAAGGTCCTGCTGCTCGGCGGAACCCGCCCTCATGACCTGCTCGACCCGGAGCGTGCCGAGCGGTTTTCGGCCGACCTCGGTCGCGAGCTCGCCCTGACCACCGTGACCGTCCTCTTCAACGGCAACGCGGACAACCTCGCCTCGATCGCGGTCAGGGCGATGGTCGAGGAGCTCGCCGACGAGGCGGCCGCCAAGGCGCGGATCATGACCTTCGTGCCGCGCTCCCACATCCGCCACGACCCGTACGACAGCAGGCCACTGTTCAGCGCCGGAACCCAGGTCGTGGGCGGCGAGTATGCCGAGGATCGCCGGGACCTGATGATGCGCGAGGCCGACGTGGTCGTCGCCTACTGCGGCCGGCGCGGCACCCGCCACAGCCTGGACCTGGCCGAGAAGTACCAGGTCCGGGCCATCGTCATCCCACAGTTCGGGGGAAGCTCGGCCCACTACTTCGAGGCCAACGCCGACCGCTTGTGCTCGGGTTGGCCGCCGGGCGTTGATTCTCTGCTCCTTGCCCTGCGCGACCACTCGCTCGACCCGCGCGAGCTGGCCCGCAACACGGTCACGCTCGTCCGGGCCGCCAGCTGCGGTGCGCCAGGTTCCGCCCCGCCGAGCTGGGGCCACGAGCTCGGCGAGGCCGAAGCCCTGATCCAGTCGTTCGCGCCCACCCTGGCCGCGTCGCGCGAGTTCCAAGCGATCGACCTCGAGCTGCGGCGGCTGCGGGGGTCGTGCGACCACGTCGTCGTCCTGACCACCGTGCGCCGGGCGGTCGAGATCGTCGTCATTCGGCTGTGCGAGACAGGGCTGCGCCGTGACCGGGGCACCGAACCCCTCCGCCGCGTGATCGAGAAGCTCAGAAACGAGGCCGTGGTTCCCGAGGAGGTCGCCAGCCATCTCCTGGCGGCGAACGACATCGGCAAGTTCGGCCCCCACCCGATCCCCGTGGAGCAGACCGGGCTGATGGTCAAGGCCGGTCTCGCCAACCTGATCGGCGTGCTGAGGTGGTTCCTCGCCGCCGAGGTCGAACGGGCCGGTGGAGCTGCCCCGTATCGGTGGACAGTGAATCCTCCTTACTGAGGCACCGATGCGGCCCGTCCTCGGCCAGCCCAGCCGGCGGGGACTGCGACACCATCGGTGCCACATCGGTGCCACGTGTCACAAAGTTCACGAACTTCGGGGCTTGTCGCCGCGGCTGCGGCGGTCGGCCGTCGGTCGCGTACCCGCAGCTGCCGGCCGGGCCCACTCGTGGCAGGTCAGACACTCCCGGCAATCCTGGCTCCCGCATCGCGTTCATGGTGGTTGGATTGTCGGGGGGTGGCGAGTCGAAGGCCCTCAGGGTGGTACGTCGGATTCCATGAAACATGAACCTGGGGTCCTGTGGCGCCGCCGGGGGAGTCGGATCATGCACCGCGCCGCCGCTCACCGTCGCAGGGCGTGGTCGGACCTGTGCTAGCGTGCCGGCCGGGAGGCTACCGTGGGGGACCGGACCAGGATGAGGACAGTCGTGCGGGCGGGATTGCTCACGGTGCTGGCGACGGTCGCTGCGACTGTCGCCGACGCCCAGTGGGTGATGGTCGGCCGCAAGGTCATCGGCCGCATCCACAGCCTGACCAAGGCCCAGAAGGAAAAGGACCCGGGCTACGACGTGGCGACCGTGATCCTCGACGCCGAGGCGGGGAAGGTGTTCGACACCGCCGTGATCTTCATCGGCAGCAAGGAGGGCGCCGTCGTGACGGCCAGGGACGACGCGTCCCGCACCATCGCCTTCACGCAGGGGGACTGGGCCGTCGAGCTCAAGGTCACCGAGCTGGGCGAGAAGCTGTCGCAGCTGCTGATCGTCTCCGGCACCGGACCGGGGCACGAGGCCGGCGCGTCGCTGGTGGTGGAGGCCGTCAAGCGCATCTGCGACCAGCTCGGTGTGACCTACGCCGTCGACCCGCCTTGAGGGGACGCCGGGGCGGGCCCGCCGCGGCCGGGCAGGAGGTAGCCCACGAGCCGGTCGAGCCCGGCGTCGGCCAGCTCCACCACCTCGTTCACGCGCAGGCCCATCGGCAGCTCGGCCGCGGTGCAGCCGCCGGCGACCACGGTCAGGAGGTTGCCGTTCTTGCGCCCGGCCAGGACCTCGTTCTGGAACGCCCCCCACTCGTGCTCGACCCAGCGCGAGGCGGCGTTGGCGCCCGAGCTCGCGACGACGACCAGGTTCCGGCTCCGCTCGAGGGCCAGGTGGATGCAGCGCCGGTAGTCGGCGTCGCCGAGGCGGGGCAGGCTGTGGTCGCTCAGGAAGACCTCCAGCCCTGCCCGGCGCAGCCGCTCGAAGACGGCGCGGGCGTGCTCGAGGTCACTGCTGCGGTAGCTGATGAACACGTCGTAGCTCGCCGCCAGCGGAGGTCCGACGGCGGCTGCCGGCTCGCCGGGCGGCGCCGCGTGTCGCTCCACTGCCGCGACGAGCCGCCGGCGCAGCTCGGGGTCCGGGACCACGAAACGGACCCGGAGCGACCCGGGCCTGCTCCCCAGGCGTTCGCAGACGGCGCGGGCCGCGATCTCGACCGCCAGCTCCACCGGCAGGCCATGGGGGCCGGCAGCGAGCAGGGGCAGCGCGATGCTGGCCAGCGACCGCTCCGCGGCGAGGTCGAGGGTGCGGCCGTAGCAGCTCGCCAGCAGGCGCTCGTCGCGGGCCAGGCTCGGCGGCTCGTCGTCGAGGGTCCCCCAGCCCCTGACCTGCTCGGCCTTGAGCGCCCGGCGGGCCGAAGGCGCAACGGTGTGGATCAGGTGGCGGGCCCGGAGGCCCCCGCCCTCGGTCAGGATCGCGTCGCCTACCCGCAGCCGTCCGACCGCCTGGCGCGCCCGGACCATGGTCGCGCCGGCGACCACGGTGATTCGCGCGTCCAGGCTGCGCGGGTTCGCCGGCACCAGGGAGCAGTTGGTGGGAGTGACGATGGCGTCCACGGCTTGCTCGACGAGGTCGCCGTCGACGACCTCGACCGTCGCCTCGCCGAGGCGCCAGCGGTGGGCCGGCTCCGCCGCCGCGTCGGCCGCCGCCGAAACACCCGGGGCACCGCCCGTGCGCCCCCCGATCTCGCCGGCCGCGAGCACCCACGGTGACGGGTCGCTGCCTGGGGGGACGGCCACGCGGACCGCGTCGAAGCTCGCCGCACCCCGGAGGGCCCCGACCACCGCCTCGAGCTCGACCTGGGCGCCGAGGACCGGCGGGAAGCCCAGCGACGGCGCCGCCATGGCCTGGATCACCACCCGACGCCAGCCGTGCCGCGACGCTCTCCCCAGGGCGTCGGCGAGGCACGCGGCGAGCACCCCGGTCTCCCGGTCGCCGACGGCGAAGTGCATGGCGACCACGTGCAGCACGGCGAGGTAGCCGAGGTCCCCTGCGCCGGTGACCGCCACCTCCCCGACCCGGACCGGCGCCAGCCGGCGGCACTCCTCGGCCAG
>CAYTJW010000642.1:0-3706 GCA_964438135.1 uncultured Thermoanaerobaculia bacterium | reverse complement strand
CTCGACCTGGACCTCGACCTGGACCTCGACCTGGACCTCGACCTGGACCTCGACCTGGACCTCGACCCGGACCTCGACCCGGACCTCGACCCCGACCTCGACCTGGACCCCTGGCGGCCATCGTCCACGCCCGCGGGCCGAGACGCCCCACAGGGCACGGCTCAGCCGCGAGGACCTCGTTCCCTCGACAGCTCTGGCCGACCCGCGCGATCGTCTCGGTCGCGGCAGAGCTCGAGAATCTCCCCGCGGCGCGACGGGTTTCCCACCATGGAGGGGACCATGCCCAGCCGTCTCCAGGTTGTCGTCGCCGCCGTCCTGCTCGCCGCGCCGGGCACCACGGGCGCGGGGACCCTGATCCTGCCAGGGGCCGCCCACACGGCGGGAGTCGCCGGGACCCGGTGGGTGTCCGACCTCCGCCTGCTCAACCCCGGCGAGGACGCCGCCACCCTGAGCCTCGCGTTCACGCCCTTCGCCGGCGCCCCGCCGCAGCCTGCGCCGTACGCGCTGGCCGCGGGCGAGCTGCTCGCCCTCGACGACGTGGTGAGCGCAGCGTTCGGCGCCGCCGGCACCGGCTACCTCACCGTGACGAGCGACCTGCCCCTGGTGGGCGGGCTGCGCACCTCCAACCTCGCCGCGGGCGGCACCTTCGGCCAGTTCATCCCGGCCGTCGCGACCGTCTCCGCGGAGGCCTCCTTCACCGGCCTGCGCGGCGGCGGCTTCCGCACCAACCTCGGCCTGGTCAACCCGAGCCAGGCGCCGACAACCGTGACCGTCGCGATCGCCTCCGGCCGCACCGTCGAGCTCGGCGGCGCCACCGGCACCCAGCTCGGCGGCGTCGAGACCTGGGCGGAGTTCGACCCGGCCGGGGAGTCGGGCGTCGTCACCGCCGCCGCGCCGGTGGTCGCGTACGCCAGCGTGGTCGACAACGCGACCGGCGACCCGACCTACCTGGCGGGGCTCGAGCCCCTGACGCGCGGGGTGGTGCCCGGGTTGGCTCACGCCCCCGGCGCGCAGGGCACCACCTGGCGCTCGGACCTCTACCTCTTCGCACCGCAGGGAGCCGTCGTCACCGGCACCCTGGTCTTCCACGGCGAGGTCGGCACCGCCGCCTGGCCGCAGATGCAGGAGGACATGGAGCCGGGCGAGACCCGCGTGCTGGACGACGTGGTCGCGCGGCTGGTGCCGGGGCGCGACGGTTCCGGCGTGCTGTGGCTCTCGGCCGACGCGCCGGTGGTCGCCGTGGCGAGGACCTACAACCTCACCCCCGGCGGCACCTTCGGCCAGTCGACGGCGGCCGTCCCCGACTCCCGCCTGGTGCAGCCGGGCGAGCAGGGCCTGTTCCTGCTGGCCGCCCGGGACCCCGACGGCGTCGGCGGCTTCCGCTCCAACCTCGCCCTCGCCAACCCGGGCCTCACCTGGGCGGTCTACACGGTGGAGCTGCTCGACGCCGCCGGGGCCGTGGCCGGGAGCCGGCCGCTCACCGTGCCGCCGCGCTCGGCGGTGCAGCAGAACGACGTCGTCGCCTGGCTGGGTCGCGAGGACCTCGCCGACGGAGCGATCCGGGTCTCCGGCGTCCTGCCGTTCACCGGCTACCTGTCGTCGGTCGACAATTCCACCGGCGACGCCTCCACCGTCGCCCCGGTCGCCTACGTCCCGCCCCGGCACTGAGCCGCCGCCCCGCTATACTGCCCGGCGATGACGGTGGCGGCGGTGCGGCGAGCGGGCCCGGAGCCCGCCCCGAGGCGTGGCCTGGCGGCCTGGGTGGCGCGGTGGCTCCGCCGCCGCCGGCTCCGCCTCGAGCGCTTGTGGTCCGACCACGCCACCCGCCTCGTCTTCCACGAGTCGTTCGGCTTCGCCCTGCCGGGGGTGCCGCTCGACCCGATGCGCGCGGCGCGCATCCTCGGCTTCCTCAGCGAGGAGGGGCTGCTGGAGCGGCAGAGCCTGTCGGTGCCGCGGCCGGTGTCGTTGCGCAACCTGCTCCGAGTCCACTCGCCGGAGTACCTCGACTCGCTCGAGCGGCGCGAGGTGGCGGAGCGGATCTTCGGCGTCGCGCCGACCGACTACGAGCTCGAGCAGATCCTGGAGAGCCAGCGCCTGATGGTCGGCGGCACGATCCAGGCGACCCGCCTGGCGCTGCCGACCCGCGGCGTGGCGGTCAACCTCGGCGGCGGCTTCCACCACGCCCGCCGCTCGACCGGCTCCGGCTTCTGCCTGTTCAACGACATCGCCGTGGCCGTCGCCCGCCTGCGCGCCCGCGGCTTTCGCGAGCGGGTGCTGGTGGTCGACCTCGACCTGCACGACGGCGACGGCACCCGGTCCATCTTCGCCGACGACCCCACCGTCTGGACCTACTCGATCCACACCGAGCACTGGGGGCCGACCGAGGCCGCGGCCTCGACCGCCATCGCCCTCGGTCACGGCGTCACCGACGAGCTCTACCTCGGCACCCTCCTCAAGACCCTGCCCGACCTGGTGGAGCAGTTCCGGCCGGGCCTGGCGTACTTCCTGGCCGGGACCGACCCCGCCGCCGGCGACCCCATCGGCTCGTGGCAGATCAGCCCGGCCGGCATGCTCACCCGCGACCGCTTCGTCGTCGACCTGATGCGCCGGCGCAGACCGCCGGTGCCGCTGGTGGTGGTCCTCGGCGGCGGCTACGGCGACGTCGCCTGGGCCCCCACCGCCCGCTGCCTGTCGTGGTTGATGACCGGCCGCGCCCTGGAGCCGCCCGGCAACGCCGAGCTGGCCGTGCAGCAGTTCCGCCGCATCTGGCCGTCCCTCGACCCCCGAGCCCTGACCACCGAGCCGGACGACTTCAGCTGGCGCCTGACCGAGGACGACCTGAGCGGGATCATGCCCGGAACGCCACGGGAGACGCGCTTCCTGCGCTTCTTCTCGCGCCACGGCGTGGAGCTGGTGCTGGAGCGCTTCGGCCTCCTCGACCAGCTCAGGCTGCGCGGCTTCGCCCACCCCACGGTCGAGGTCGACCTGGCCTCCTCGGTCGGCCAGACGCTGCGCATCTGGGGCGACCCCGACCGCTCCGAGCTGCTGGTCGAGCTGCGCGTCAACCGCACCCAGCAGGCGCTGCCCGGCCGCGACCTGGTCGCCATCGAGTGGCTGCTGCTGCAGAACCCGCGCGCCGACTTCGGCCCCGGCCGGAGGCCGCTGCCGGGCCAGCAGCACCCCGGCCTGGGCATGCTGTCCTCGATCATGGGCTGGCTGGTGGTGGTGTGCGAGCGGCTCGGGCTCGACGGCATCTGCTTCTCCGCCTCGCACTACCACATCGCCGCCCAGAGCCGCCGGCTGGTCCGCTTCCTGTCCCCGGAGCACGAGGCGACGTTCCGGGCGGTCGCGGCGGCGGTGCGGGGCCTGCCGCTCGGCGAGGCCTCGCTGGCGGTCGACCAGGGGCGGGTGGTCGACGCGGACGGCAGGCCGTTCCGCTGGCAGGGCTGCCTGGTCGTCATGCCGGTCTCGGCCCGGCTCGAGGAGCAGGTCAGCGGCGCCCTGGAGGAGGAGCAGGTGTCGGCCCATCTCGAGCGTCTCGCGCTCCGCCTGCTGCCGCCACGGCGCGGGCCCGGCGAAGGGCAGGGCGGCACGCCCGGCCCAGTGGAGGATACCGACCGATGAGCCCAGTCTTCCGTCATGCCCTGGTGGTGGGCGCCTCGTCCGGCATCGGGGTACAGATGGCCAAGGCCCTCGCGGGCCAGGG
>CAYTJW010000641.1:0-3721 GCA_964438135.1 uncultured Thermoanaerobaculia bacterium | reverse complement strand
CGAGGTGGGGCGGGTCGGTGATCAGCGCCTCGCGGCCGCCGGCCTCGAGGAAGGCCACGACCGCCTCGACCTTGGGCTTCATGCTGCCGGGGGCGAAGTGGCCCTCGGCGAGGTAGCGCTTGCAGTCGGCCAGCGTCATCGTGTCGAGGCACCTCTGGTCGGGCCGCCGGTAGTTGAGGCAGACCTTCTCCACCGCGGTGGAGATGACCAGCACGTCGGCCCCGAGCTCGCGGGCGAGGAGGCTGGTGGCGTGGTCCTTGTCGATGACCGCCGCGACGCCCCGGAGGAGCCCCGCCTCGTCCTCGACCACCGGGATGCCGCCGCCGCCCACCGCCACCACCATCATGTCGGCGGCGAGCAGCGTCCTGATGGCGGGGAGCTCGATGATCCTCCTCGGCCTGGGGGAGGCCACCACCCGCCGCCAGCCGCGGCCCGCGTCCTCCACCACGTCCCAGCCGTCCTGGTCCCGGTGCTCGAACGCCAGCTCCCGGGTCATGAACGAGCCGATGGGCTTCGCGGGCGCCCCGAACGACGGGTCGTCCCGGTCGACCAGCACCCGCGTGACCACGGTGACGACCGGCGGCGGGCTCCGCCAACCCCGCATCTCGTTGCCCATCGCCTGCTGGATCTGTTAGCCGATGGCGCCCTGGGTGTCGGCGCCGCACGAGTCGAGCGGCACCTCGTGCAGCTCGCAGCGCGCCAGCTCGCTGCGGCGGAGGATGAAGCCGACCTGCGGGCCGTTGCCGTGGGTGACGACCACCCGGTAGCCCATCTCGAGGATGCCGGCGATGCTCCTGCAGGTCGCGACGATCGCCGCGTACTGGTCCGGCACGGTCCTCCTGGTCTCATCGACGATGAGCGAGTTGCCGCCCACAGCGATGATCGCCAGCTTGCTCTCGGCCATGGTCTCGCGCGCCTGTCTTTCTGCCGTGGTGTCTGGAGGGCGCGTCCCGCCCCGGCGGGCCGAGTCTAGCACCGGCGGCAGCGACGGGAACACGGCAGGTGCGCCCCGCCGGCCTGACACCAGCCCCCGCCGGCAGAGCGCCGAGTGGGCGAACCTGGTCGGCTCCGACCCCGGGACCGCATCATCATGCGATGGCGTTCGGCCGGCCGGAGACCCATCTTTACGGAGTCCACCAGGCACACCGCCCCCCCCGGGCAGCGCTGGAAAGGAGAAGACGATGGTCGACACCCTCCCGAGACCCATGAGCCGCCTCACTTCCGGTCACGCGACCCTCGCCTCGCTCGTGCTCGCCCTCGCCGTCAGCCCGTGCACCATGGCCGCCGACCTCTACGTCACCACGACCACCGACGACGCCGGTCCCTGCCTGCCCGGCAGCTGCTCGTTGCGCGCCGCCGTGCTGGCCGCCAACAGCACCCCGGGAGACGACACCATCCACCTCGGCCGGGGCACCTTCGCCCTCTCCATCGCCGGGGTCGGCGAAGACGCCGCCGCGACCGGGGACCTCGACCTCACGGAGAGCGGTTCCTCGATCGTCGTCCTGGGCGCGGGTCCCGGCGCGACCGTCGTCGACGCCCAGGGGGTCGACCGGGTCTTCCACGTCCTGCCCGGTGTCGGCGCTGCCCTCGTCGGGCTCACCATCACCGGGGGCGGCCATCCCTCCCAGGGCGGGGTCGGCGGCGGCGGCGTCCTCCACGAAGGGGGCATGCTGTGGATCCGGGCATGCGAGCTCACCGGCAACTCGACCGGCGACGGCCCCGAGCTGTACGGCGGCGGCGTCAACGTCGCGCACGCGGACAGCGGGCTCATCCTGTGGTTCTCGACGATCTCCGGCTGCTCGGCCACGGCCGGCGGGGGTGGGGTGGCGGTCGCCGACCCGGCCGCGGGGGCGAGCGTCACCGCCTCGACCCTGGTCGGCAACTCGGCCCCCTACGGCGGCGCCGTCCACAACACCGGCGTCTCGGTCCTCGGCAACAGCACGATCAGCGACAACTTCTCGACCGAGGGGGCGCCGGGCATCATGAACCTCGGCACGGTCCAGCTCGTGCAGACGACCGTCGTGCAGCCGCTCGGTCTCGCCATTCTCAACGGCTTCCAGGGTGAGGTCGAGCTCACCAACACCGCCATCCTCGGCCAGTGCTCCAATCTCGGTACCTACGTCAGCAACGGCGGCAACCTGGAGAGCTCGGGCGACACCTGTCACCTCGGCAGCTCGGACCTGTCGAACGTGGCCAGCACCCTGGTCGAGCCCCTGGCCTGGAACGGCGGCCCGACCATGACCCACCGTTTCGGCGCGGGCAGCGTCGCCGTGGACTTCCCGCCCGCCGACCTCCTCGCCTCGGTCGAGGACCAGAGGTTCGTCGACCGCCCCCAGGACGGCAACGGCGACGGCAGCGCCATCCGCGACATCGGCGCCGTGGAACGCCTGGCCGGCGAGCTCGTGGTCCACACCTTCGAAGGCGGGTTCACCACCGGCTGGTCGGCCACCGTCGACTGAGCGCTGCGGTCCGCGGGCGGGCCCTCGGCCGGTCCGGGAGCGCGCGTGGCCGTCGTCGACCCCGGCCCCCCCGGCCCGCCGCGAGGCAGTCTGGTCCCTCCCTGGCGCGGTCGGGGCGCATGAACATGCCACCCCCCGAGGCCACCAGCTCCCGCCACGGCCGCCACGACCACACCCGATCGCCGAGCGGCGGGCCTCCGCGATGTGACCGCGAGACCGGCCGCGGGAGCACGACCATGCTCTGCCGCCGCGCCCCCTGTCGCTCGAGAATCGAGCCGCAAGAGCGGCAGCCGGTCGCGACGGGGGGGCGGGGAGACGGCGAGGTCGCCCACCGCTGCCGGGGAGGTCGAGCGATGAACGGGAGAGCAGCTCGCGTGATCGTCGTGGCGATGACGGTGGTGGCCGGTCACATCTGGGCGCCGGCGGCGGCCGGCGCGACGGGGAAAGGCTCGGTGGCGGCGGCGTTCTTGGAGAGCCTGCCGCCTTCCGGACGCGCGGCCGACACCATCCACTTGCGGCCGCTGGGCGGAGGTTCTGGCGCCCTCGGAGCCCGGCTCGCGCGGGCCGAGGAGCTGTGGCGGCAGGGGCGCTCCGACGAGTCCCTGGCCCTCATCCGGACCCTCGAGACCGCCGCCGGAGGGCTGGAGCTCGTGCTCTCCGGCCCCGTCCCGCCGCCGCTGACCAAGGTCTACGGCACCCAGCTCGGGCCCGAGGACGGCCTGTCGACCTTCTCGCTCGACTCCGACCCCGTCACCGGGCACCTGTTCGCGGTGGCGCAGTACGAGGACTACGTCGGCGGCAACCTGCTCGACTTCTGCTGCGCCTTCCTGTCGGTGGACGGCGGCCGCAGCTGGACCCACGCCGCGTCCTTCGTCGTCACGATCTCCTCGATCGCCGACTCGAATGCCGTGGTCATGGACGGCTACCTGTACGTCGCGTTCGTCGCCGCGGAGCACACGATCGTCGTCAACCGCCTGGCGACGACCGACGGCCAGCTCGACTACGCCTACTCGAGCCACGACGTCCTCACCACCAACGGCGGCAACACCTTCAGGGACGTGACGATCGCGAGCACCGCGGACCTCGAGACGCCCGCCGGCAACATCTTCGTCCTGGCCATCGAGGCCGACGGCACCCTGCGCCGCGCCGGGGCGCCGGCGGACGGCGACCCCTGGACCGAGCTGCCGACCGTGGTCACCAACGCCTCCCACCTAACCTGAGCGGTTCTGGGGGGTGGAAGGGCCCCACCTGTTGGTGTAAAC
>CAYTJW010000640.1:0-3725 GCA_964438135.1 uncultured Thermoanaerobaculia bacterium | reverse complement strand
GAGGGGCCCGCCTGCGCCACCGCGCTCCACCTGGCGCTGGTCGAGGCGCTCGGCCTGCCGCGCGCGGCCGTGGACCCGGGGTGCTCCGGCGACGACGCGGCGACGCTGTTCCACGGCGACGAGCCGGACGCCGAGCCGGGCTGAGGGGTCGCCCGCGCACCGCCGGGAAGGGCCGGCCTACCCCTTCAGCACCCCGTGCTCGCGGGCCACGGCGACGAAGGCCTCGACGGCGCGGTCGAGGTCCTCCTGCTGGTGGGCGGCGGAGATCTGGGCGCGCAGGCGGGCGTGACCCTGGGGGACGACCGGGTAGCCGAAGCCGGAGACGTAGACGCCGTGCGCCAGCAGGTCCTTGCCCATGGCCAGGGCGAGGGCGGTGTCGCCGACGATGACCGGCACGATGGGGTGGACGCCGGTCGGGATGCGGAAGCCGGCGGCGGTCATGCGGTCGCGGAAGTAGCGCGCGTTCTGCTGCACCGCCCGGCTCGCCGAGGGGTCCTCCAGGACGATGCGGAAGGCCTCGGTGGCGGCGCCGACCACCGCCGGGGCGAGGGAGTTCGAGAACAGGTAGGGGCGGGACCGCTGGCGGAGGATCTCGACCACCACCCGCGGGCCGGTGATGTACCCGCCCATGGCCGAGCCCATGGCCTTGCCGAGGGTTCCGGTGTGGATCTTGACCTTGCCCCACACGCCGAGCTCCTCGGCCGTGCCCCGACCGCGCCGGCCGAGGACGCCGGTGCCGTGCGAGTCGTCGACCACCAGCACCGCCTCGTAGCGCTCGCAGATGGAGACGATGCCGGGCAGCGGCGCCAGCTCCCCCTCCATCGAGAAGACGCCGTCGGTGATGACCATGATGTAGCGCGCGCCCTCCTGGCGGGCGGTGGCCAGCTTGGCGCCGAGATCGCCGAGGTCGTTGTGGCGGTAGACGTACTTCTCGGCCTTGCAGAGCCGGATGCCGTCGATGATCGAGGCGTGGTTGAGCTCGTCGGAGACGATCGCGTCGTAGCCGCCGAGGAGGGTGGCGAAGATCGCCTCGTTGGCCGCCCAGCAGGAGCTGTAGAGGATGGTGTCCTCGGTCTCGTAGAACTGGGCGATGGTCGCCTCGAGCTCCTTGTGCGGGGTCTGGGTGCCGCAGATGAAGCGCACCGAGCCCATGCCGGCGCCCCACTGCTCGACCGCCCGCACCGCCGCCTCGCGCACCCGAGGGTGGTTGGCGAGGCCGAGGTAGTTGTTGGAGGTCAGCATGATGACGTCGCGCCCGCCGACCGCGACGCGGCGGTCCTGGGCGCTCTCGAGCTGCAGCTCGAGCTTGTAGGTGCGCGACTCGTGCAGCTTGGCGATCTCGCCCGCGAGGTGGTTCAGGAAGTCCTGCATGGTCCCTCCAGCCGTCCCGGCCGCGGAGTCTACCACCGCCCGACCTCGACAACGCCCCACCCCGGACCTATCCTCCTCGCATGGCCACCGAGCCCGTTCGCCGCGCCAGGGTGACCTGGACCTACTCCGACCTCCGCGCCTTCCCGGAGGACAACTACCGCTACGAGATCCTGGACGGGGAGCTGATGGTGACGCCATCGCCGACCACCGCCCACCAGACGGCCTCGAAGCGGATCCTGCTGGCGCTGATGCTCGAGGTCGAGAGGCCCGGCGCCGGCATCGTCTTCGCCGCGCCCACCGACGTCATCTTCGGCGAGACGCGGGTGGCCGTGCCGGACCTGCTGGTGGTGGCCGCCGCCCGCCGCTCGATCATCACCCCGCGCGGCATCGCCGGGGCGCCGACCCTGATCGTCGAGATCCTGTCGCCCTCGACCGCCGCCACCGACCGGGATCGCAAGCGCAAGCTGTACGCCTCGCAGGGGGTCGCCGAGTACTGGCTGGTCGACCCCGAGGCGCACGCCATCGAGGTCCTGGCCCTGACCGAGGACGGCTACCGCCTGCACGGCCGCTTCGGCCCGGGCGAGCGGGCGACCTCGGCCGCGCTGCCGTTCGCGCTCGAGGTCGACCCGGTGTTCGCGCCGTAGCGGCGGCGGGAGGCGGGCGCGTCGACGGGCCGCGCGGGTGCGGGTAAGATCCCGCCCCATGAGCGTGCACGGCCTCGACCGCATCTTCAAGCCCCAGCGCATCGCCGTCCTCGGCCTGACCGACAACCCGAGGAGCGTCGGCGGCACCATCCTCCGCAACCTCGTCAACGGCGGCCTGCGCGGGGTGGTCTACCCGGTCCGGCCCGACGCCGAGGCGGCGCTGGGCATCCCCTGCTTCCCCGACCTCGCCGCCCTGCCGCGGACGCCCGACTGCGCGGTCGTCTGCGCCCCGGCCGAGCAGGTCCCGGGCCTCCTCCGCCAGTGCGGCGAGGCCGGGGTCCTCGGCGTCATCGTCGTCTCCGCCGGCTTCGGCGAGGCCGGGGAGGCCGGCCGCGCCCTCGAGCGCGCCCTGCGCGAGGAGCTGCGCCGCTTCGACGGCATGCGCCTGCTCGGCCCCAACTGCCTGGGGGTGATCGTCCCCGGCCACGGCCTCAACGCCACCTTCGCCAGCGGCACGCCGCGGCCGGGGCACGTCGCCTTCGTGTCCCAGTCCGGGGCGCTGTGCACCTCGGTCCTCGACTGGGCGCTCGAGCAGGGGATCGGCTTCTCCCACTTCGTCTCGGTCGGCAACCAGGTCGACGTCGACTTCGCCGACCTGATCGACTACTTCGGCGAGGACGAGGCGACCGAGTCGATCATCATGTACGCCGAGTCGCTGACCGACGCGCGCGCCTTCATGACCGCGGCCCGGGCCTTCGCCCGCTCCAAGCCGATCGTCGCCTACAAGGCCGGCCGCTTCCCCGAGTCGGCGCGGGCCGCGACCTCGCACACCGGCGCCCTGGCCAGCGAGGACGCGGTCTACGAGGCCGCCTTCGCGCGGGCCGGGGTCGCCCGGGTGTTCGAGATCGGCGACATCTTCGCCTGCGCCGAGCTGGTCGGGCGCCACAAGGCGCCGGCCGGGTCGCGCCTGGCCATCGTCACCAACGCCGGCGGGCCGGGGGTGATGGCGACCGACGCCCTCGTCGCCCGCCACGGCCAGCTGGCCGAGCTCGGCCCCGAGACCCTCGCCCGCCTCGACGAGAACCTGCCGCCGGCGTGGTCGCACGGCAACCCGGTCGACGTGCTCGGCGACGCCCGCTCCAAGCGCTTCGCCCGGGCGGTGGAGATCGTCCTCTCCGACCGCGGGGTCGACGCCGTGCTCGCCATCCTGACGCCCCAGGCGATGACCAACCCCACCGCCACCGCCAAGGAGCTGGCCGCCCTCGCCGGCACCACCTCCAAGCCGATCCTGGCCGCCTTCCTCGGCGGCGCCAGCATGCGCGAGGGGCTGCGCCTGCTGGCCGCGGCCGGGGTGGCCGCCTACGGCACGCCGGAGGAGGCGGTCAAGGCCTTCATGACCCTGGTCGCCTACGCCCGCAACCTGGAGATCCTGTACGAGACGCCGCGCGACCTGCCGGTGACCTTCGCCGTCGACCGCACCGCCATCCGCCAGCGCCTGGCCGGCCTCATGGCGCCGGGCCAGACGCTGCTGTCCGAGGCGGCGGCCAAGGAGCTGCTGGCGGCCTACGGCATCTCGGTCGCTCGGCCGCTCGAGGCTCGCACCGCCGACGAGGCGGCGCGGGTGGCGGGCGACCTCGGCTACCCGGTGGTGGTGAAGGTGCTGTCGGGAGACATCACCCACAAGAGCGACGTCGGCGGCGTGGCGCTGGG
>CAYTJW010000639.1:0-3729 GCA_964438135.1 uncultured Thermoanaerobaculia bacterium | reverse complement strand
GCGGAGGTGCGCTTCGACCTCCCGTCGAACACGAACCCGGCACACTCTTCGAACCCCCTGGTACCACTACGTCTGCGCCGGAGGTCGGAGGCCGGAGGTTGACAGGGCCGCTGTGGCGGGGCAGGTGTGCGGCGAAGCTGGTGGAGGACGAGCGGTACCTCGAGCGACGCCGAGAGTGGTCGCACCTCGGGGTTGTGACCGAGGTCATGGCGCCTCTATGATGCCCCTCCGACGCGCGCCACCCGCGCGCGTCGCCTTCGGTCCAGCGCGGCCATGACGAGCGGACGCCCCTGGGTGCTCTCTGACCAGCACCACCGACGAACGGTGGGGCTGCTGGTGCTCTTGGTCATCATGGCGCTCGGCTTCCAGGGGACTCGAGGCATCTGGATGCCCGACGAGGGGTATCACGTCGTGATCGCGCGGACCATGCTCGAGTCCGGGGAGTGGCTGGTCCCTCACGTCGCGCAGCAGGTGTGGCTCGACAAGCCGCCCTTGACGCACTGGGGAATCGCCGCCGGCATGTGGCTGCTGGGCACCAACGAGTGGGGGGCGCGACTGTCGCACGCGGTGGCGTACGTCCTGACCACGCTGCTCGTGCTCGTCCTCGGGCGAGCGCTCTGGGATGAGCGAAGCGGACGTCTGGCGGCCGTGCTCTACGCCACGATGCTCCTCCCCTTCGTCGCCGCCAACGTCGTGACGCCGGACACGCCGCTGACCTTCTGGACCACGGCCGCGATGGTGGCCTTCTGGTTCGCCCGGGGGAGAGCGGGCCGGAGTGCAGAGTGGTGGAAGGTCGCGCTGGGCGTCGTGCTCGCCCTCGGGGTCTGGACCAAGGGCCCGGCGGCCCTGATCCCGGCCGGGGCGATGCTGGTCTTCCTGGCGGCGTCGAGAGCGCTGCGCCCGTTCTTCGTCTCGTGGGGGATGGCCCTCGGCGCCCTCGGGTCACTGACGATCGGGCTGTACTGGTATGCGCGGGTCGGGTTGGATGTCCCCGGGGCCATGGAGTACCTGTGGGACAACCAGGTCGTCGGTCGGCTGATCTCGCCGTCCTACCGTCGGCACCCGGGCCTGGCGGGGGCGGCCGAGGTGTACCTGCCGGTGCTCCTCGCCGGCACTCTGCCGGCCAGCGCCGCCGGGTGGGTCGCTCTGAGACGCCGCTGGCGAGCGCTCCTGCAGGGCCCCTTCTGGCGGCGGCTCAGCAACGACCCTGGCAGCCTCCTGGTGGCATGTTGGGTCGCCGTGCCGTGCCTGGTGCTGGCTGCCGCCAGCTCCAAGCTGCCGCTCTACGTCCTGCCGGTGTTCCCGGCGTTCGCGCTGGCGTGTGCTCGACTCGCCCAGGCCGAGGCGGAAGCACGGGGGGCGCCCGTCTCGTGGCTCGGGCTGCCGGTGCGGCTGTCGTGGCCGCTCGGGGCCTGGGTCACCGCCTTGCTGGCGCTGAAGCTGGTCGGCGGGATGGTCGACTCGGACAAGGACATGCGACTGCTTGCGGAGCAGCTCCGAGGCCACCTTCCGCCCCCGCCTTTCGAGATCGTCTGCGTCGACCTTCGCTGCGAGGGGCTCGTGTTCTACCTCGGGGGCGAGGTGGAGCGGGTCAGGTTGAGCTCCCGACCGTACCCGGTCTTCCGCGGCACGGAGCCCTTGAGGGAGGAGCTCGACGAGCTGCCCGACGCGCCCTATCATCATGTCCTGGTGTACGCGGCGAACAAGGACACCGCCCTCGCCCAGGTGATGGCGCGGTATCCCGGGCAGTGCGCCGACCCGCCGATCCCGCTCCCCCACGGTCGTCGAGCGATCGTCTGCAGCGCAGCGCGCGAGGCTGGGTCGGGCATCGCTCCCGAAGCCCATCAGCTCGCTCGCGGGTCTCCGCCTCCCTGACCGGTCGGGCCGCTGCGGATTCGCCGCTCGACGGGAGTCCCCTCGGTTCGAGCATCGGCATCGGTGCCCATCTGTCGGTGCCAGACGCGGCTCGCTCAGGTCGGCGACGACGTGGGTCGACAGGATCACCCCGACCTGCTCGCCGATGTCGCTCACGAGGTGGAGGAAGCGCTGCCGCTCCTCGGAGTCGAGGCCAGCACGCCAGGCACCGAAGTTCAAGCCACTCCACTCATGGCGAGCGCGACCGTGACCCCGGCCCCCCGCGGATTCGGACCCGCGGCTTCACTGGCGCGAGGGGAGCGGTGGCGCGGGGGTACCCGTCACGATCGCCTCCTGGTCGCGGCTGCGGAGGGGAGCGGTGTGACGGTGGTGATCGGCGGCGCCACGGCGCCACCTTCCGGGCTCGCGTGGAGGCGAACGGTCGGTCGGCCTACGGCGGCATCCTCTCGAAGCCGTCGTAGGCCGCGAGCAGGGGGTCGGCGGTGAGCAGCACCAGGCCCTCGAGGCGGGCCTGGGCGACGAGCAGGCGGTCGAACGGGTCGCGGTGGTGAGGGGGCAGGGTCGCGACGTGCAGGGCGTGGCGGTGGTGAACCGGCAGGCCGACGACCCCCTGCTGCTCCATTCGCCGGGGGACGTACTCGGCCGGCGGTTCCGGCAGCGGCAGGCGGCCGAGCGCCCACTTGACGGCGATCTCCCACGAGCTGGCCGCGGACAGGAGGAGCTCGGTGTCGGGGTCGAGGAGCAGCTCGAGGACCTCGGGCCGGAACCGCTGCGGAGAGGCGCTCATCCACAACCAGCAGTAGGTGTCGAGCAGCAGCCTCATCGCTCGAAGCTCGCCAGCACCTCCTCGGGAAGGGGCGCGTCGAAGTCCTCCGGCACGGTGAAGCGACCTTCGTCCTGGCCGAGCGCGCGGCGGCGACGGCGCGCGAACGGGACCAGGCGGGCGATCGGCCGGCCGGCCTTGGCGATCACCACCTCCTCGCCGGCGAGCACCCGCTCCAGCAGGCGGGAGAGGTGGGTCTTGGCCTCGTGGATGTTGACCTGGCTCATGCGAGTAGACTAGACCAGGTGGTGGACTTAGTCAAATCTGCCGCCCGACCCGCGCACCGCGACTCCTGCCTGCCGCCCGCGGCGTCGGACCGGCCGCCAGGGCCGGCCCTCTGGCAGGATCACAGCTGGAGCTGGCAGCGGGTCCAGCGTTGTCGACGTGGCTCGCGCCGAGGCGGCAACGAGCCCGCCGAGGCGGGGTAGGATGGCAGGGTGGACGACGACGCCGACCGGCTGCGGCAGGAGGTGCTGGACGCGCTCGAGGCGCCGGCGGAGCTGTACCCGGTGCTCGCCGAGCTGCTCGCCGAGCTGCCCGACCTCGGCACCGACCCGGCGGCGGTGGTCGGGCTGCTGCGGCCGCTCGGCCTCCGGTCCGGGTCGCGGGCGCTCGACCTCGGCTGCGGGCCGGGGATCGTGGCCGTGGCGCTGGCCGCGGAGCTGGGGCTCGCGGTCGAGGGGGTGGACGGCTACCCGCCCTTCGTCGAGCGGGCGCGGCAGCGGGCCGCGGCGGCCGGGGTCGGGGACCGCTGCGCGTTCTCCGCCGGCGACCTGCGGCGGGCGCTCGGACGGGGCGAGCGCTGGGACGTGGTCGTCTTCGGCGCGGTCGGCGCGGTGCTGGGCGGCTTCGCCGCGACGGTGCAGGCGCTGCTGGCCGCGGTCCGGCCCGGCGGCTGGCTGCTCCTCGACCACGCCTACGCCACCGGCGGGGAGGCGGCCTCGGCCGACTTCCCGCTGCGCGACAAGGCCCTGGCCGCGGTCGCGGCCGCCGGCGGCGAGCTGCTGGCCGAGGTGGTGACCGGCCCGGAC
>CAYTJW010000638.1:0-3748 GCA_964438135.1 uncultured Thermoanaerobaculia bacterium | reverse complement strand
GCATCGGCAGCGGCACGCGGTTGGTGCGGAAGGCGCGCATGGTGCGGGGCAGGGTAGCGCAGTCGCGCCCGGGCGGGCGCCCGCGACAGGCCGAGCTCGCCGCAGACCGTGCCCCCCGGGCGGCGCCGGCTCCGGTCTCGCCACCGGAGCCTCGGGCCCCGCCTCACGCCGCCTCGACACGCGCCCGCATGCACTGCCGCGGGCGCGACGGCGGTCGCGGCGGAGGTGAGGCAGGTTTTCCCCGCCTGCTCCAGCTCGTCGGGGCGCTCCCGCGCCAGCTCGAGGTGCTCGACCTCTCCACCGAGGTGGACGAGGGCACCCACCTGGCGACTGCCAACAGCGAGAACGTCGACCGGACCGGGCCCGTGCCCGGGATCGTCAGGCACCAGTACCCGCTCGCCACGCCGGCCCTCGAGCTGCTCGAGCACCACCGCCGGCACGTTCGCCAGCACGCCGAGGCCCACCCCACGGTGCGGGCACTGCGGGTCACCAGCCTGGCCGAGGCGCTGGCGTCGGAGAGCCGCGCCCAGGCCCTCAAGAACGCGCGCGCCAGGGGCATGGGCTACCTCGACCGGGCGGAGCTGGAGCGCATCCACGGCGGGCCGCTGAGCGCCGCCGGCGACCAGCTCGCGGCAGAGGTGGAGCGGCTCGAGGCCGAGGAGCCGGGCTCGACCGACCGCCGCCAGCCGTGAGCAGTGGCCCCTACCGCGGCGGCAGCATCTCCCCTGCGTGGCGCCGGCGGGGGGTGCGAGGCTACCTCCAGTCGCCGACGAGCTGGAATGCAGCCCAGTGAAACGGGTGCGACAGGTCGAGGGCAGCGGAGGCGGGGTCGCCGCGGGCCGCGACCCGTTGCCCGACGAGCTCGGCTCGTGCCCGGCGAAGCGCCTCGTCCTTCGGCAGGCCGGCGACGAGACCGCGGTAGAACCTCGTCATCAGCTCGGATGTCGAGACGTCGGCGACGCCCCACAGGGACGCGAGGACGGTCCGGGCGCCGGCGTACTGGAACGCCCGCGTCAGGCCGATCAGCCCCTCCCCGGCGAGGCTCGAGCCGAGGCCGCTGTCGCACGCCGAGAGGGTCACGAGCTCGGCGCCGGTGCGTACCGACTGAAAGACCTCCCACGCCTGGAGCAGGCCGTTGTCACGGCCCTCGGTCGTGTCGGCCGGGATCGACAGCGCCAGGGCCGAGTCGAGTGGCCGGCGGGTGTCGACCAGGGCATGGCAGGCGAAGTGGACGTAGCGGGCCGAGGGCTCGAGCGCCTTGGCCCGTTCCTCGGTGGCGTCGGCGGCCAGGTACGAGCGCGCGGCCGTCCCGAACAGGGCGGCGATGCCCGCGACCTCGGCCCGGGAGGCGGGCAGGGGCTCGAGCCCGAGGCGGGCGGCCAGCCGCGACGCTCCCGCAGCCTCGGCTGCCGCGGGCGGTCGGTAGGCGGGGTCGCCGAAGGCCACCAGGAGCGGGCCTGCCGTCGGCCCGCTGGCCGGGGCCGCCCCGACGGGTTGGGCGCGAAGCTGGCCGAGGAGAGTCAGCGAGGAGGCGACCGACAGCGGTTTCCACAGGCCGAGGTGGAGCGGCGGCTCGTGACCGTCGGCGGGCAGGGTGAGGGCCGCGAACGGGAGCGCGTGCAGGGGGCCGTCCGGCACCACCAGGACCCGCGCCGCCGGCCGGAGGAGCTCGAGGGCCGGAGCCACGAGGTCGCCGAACAGCCGGTCGGACTCGGCGCGCAGGGCTCCGGCGGCCGTCGCGTTGGGAGCGGTGCGACCGCCGCCGGACTGGATCAGGGTGCGCAGACGCGCGACCCGGTCGTCGAGCTCGGCGGCGCCGACCGGGAGGCGGAAGACCGCGAGGCGGCCCGCACCGTCGAGGACGAACAGGGTCGTGCGGATCGGGCCGACGCTGTAGGACAGCGCCACCGTTCCTGCGCCCAAAACCCGGGCGGCGGCGGCCGCGTCGAGGGGGCGGGGCCGCTCCAGGTCGGCCAGGCGCGGGCACAGGCGCCGGACCCGCTCGCCCAGGTCGTCGTGCTGTCGCTGGAGGTCGTCCAGCTCGGCCAGCAGCTGCCGCACCTGCTCGGCGTCGCCCATCGCGGAGGCCCCGACCAGCCGCTCGACCAGCCGGTCGTGGGCCACGGCCAGCAGCCGTCGCTCACGCTCGACGTCCGGCGGCAGGTCGAGGGCGAGCACCAGCTCCCGCTCGGCGAGCAGGCCGAGCAGGCTCTGGGCGCGCGACCGCTCGAGGATGTGGAAGGCCTCCGCCTCGCGGCCGAGGTCGACGAGGGTCTCGACGTACTCGCGGTACAGCTCGGCGAAGCGGGCGCGGTAGGCGGCGCGGGTCTCGGACGTCCCGCCGAGGCGCCCGTGCTGCGCCTCCACCGCCGTCACCGCCCGCGCGAGGTGCTCGACAGCCTCCGAGGCCCGCCCCGAGGTGCGGAGGAGGGTCGCGATCTGGCCGCGGATCGACGCCTCCGAGGTCGTGCCGGGGGCCAGGCGGGTGACGAGCGCCAGCGCCTGCCGCAGCAGCTCCAGCGCCGCCGCGTCGTCGCCCTGGTCGCCGCTGACCGCGGCCAGGTCGGCGAGCGTCTCGGCGACCGGCAGGCTGTCGGGGGCGAGCCGGCTCTTGATCGCGAGCGCGCGCTCGAGGAGCGATCGGGCGGCGACCAGGTCGCCGCGCAGCTCGGCGGCGACGCCGAGGTTGGTCAGGGTGCTGGCCACGCTCAGGCTGTCCGGCTGCAGGCGCTCCTTGATGGCGAGCGCGTGGCGGTAGCTGTCCTCGGCCGTGGCCAGCTCGCCGCGGTCCTTCTGCAGCAGGCCGAGGTTGTTGAGGGTGCGGGCGACGAGCAGGCCCTCGGGCTCCAGCCGCTCGAACACCCGCAGGGCCTCGAGCAGCAGGCTCTCGGCCCGTTCGAGGTCGTGGCGGTCGGCCGCCAGGTGACTCAGGGTCGCGGTCGCCTTGGCCTCGAGCAGCTGCTGCCGGGGGTGTCGCTCGAGGATGGCCAGCGCTTGCCGGGACAGGGTCTCGGCGTCGTCCAGGTTGCCCCGCTCGCGGGCGACGTTGGCGAGGTCGAGGAGGAGGCGGGCCTCGCCGACAGCGCCGGGTGCCAGCCGCTCCTGCAGGGCGAGGGCGCGGCGGAAGAGCGCCTCGGCCCGAACCAGGTCGCCGACCCGTCCCTCGAGCTCGCCCAGGGACTGCAGCACCGTCCCCAGGTTGACGGTCGCCGGGGAGGT
The DNA here is from genome assembly GCA_964438135.1 of uncultured Thermoanaerobaculia bacterium. Lineage (GTDB taxonomy): Bacteria > Acidobacteriota > Thermoanaerobaculia > Thermoanaerobaculales > Sulfomarinibacteraceae > CAYTJW01. The sequence goes on along the minus strand of CAYTJW010000638.1, from coordinate 529 downwards.
CCGCTCGTAGATCGCCAGGGCGCGCTCGAGCGGCTGGCGGGCGGCCGCCAGCTTCCCTTCCTCCGTGAGGAGGGAACCGAGGTTGGCGAGGGTCGCGGCCGCCGACGCACTGTCGGGCGCGAGCCGCTCCTTGAGCTCGAGCGCCCGGCGGTAGGCGCGCTCCGCGCTCTCGAGGTCGCCGCTGTCCCACAGCAGGTTGGCGAGGTCGTTCACGCTCCGGGCGAGGGTCAGGCTGCCCGGAGCGAGCCTGTCCTTCAGGGCGATCGCGCGCTCGAGCAGCGGTCGGGCGCCGGCCAGGTCGCCTGCGTCGTAGCGGGCGTTGCCGACCCAGGTCAGCGAGTCCGCCAGCGCCAGGGACTCCGCGCTGACGACCCGGCGTGCGGCCAGCTCCCGGGGCAGGGGCACGAGCGCGTTGAGGGGCGGCTTGTCCTGGTGGAAGGCCGTATCGAAGGACGCGAAGTGGGGGATCTCCGGGTGGAGGGCCATGCACTCCCGGATCCCCGCCAGCTGGACCGGGTTGTGGAGGGGC
>CAYTJW010000637.1:0-3749 GCA_964438135.1 uncultured Thermoanaerobaculia bacterium | reverse complement strand
CGCCTCGACCTCGACCGTGACGCCGAACCGCGCCGCCACCTCGTCGGCGATCGCCCGCACCTGCGCCTCGACCTCGGCGAGCGGGTAGCCTGGCAGCACCCGGCAGTCGAGGTAGAACACGTCGTCGCCGGGGATGGTGTTGACGTTGGGGACGTTGGCCTCCTTCTTGGTCGGCTCGAAGGTGCTGATGGGCGGGCTGAAGACCGGGTCGGAGCGGTCGAAGACCTGGTACAGGCGGCCGAGCTCGACCACCAGGTGGGCGCCGGCCTTCATCGCGTTCCGGCCCTTCTCCGGGGTCGAGGCGTGGGTCTGCACGCCGGCGGTGCGGACCTTGAGCCAGACGATGCTCTTCTCCGCCACCTCGATCTCGGAGCCGTCGGCCACGCCGCCGTCGGGGACCAGGATCAGGTCCTCGGGCCGGAACGGGCTCGCGGCCCGGAGCACGTGGCCGATGCCGAACTTCGAGCCGCACTCCTCGTCGGCCACCACCAGCAGGCCGACGTCCCAGGCCGGCTGGGTGCCGGTCTCCAGCAGGGCGCGCATCGCCATCACCGCCGACACCAGGCCCTGGTGGTTGTCCTCCACCCCGCGACCGTAGATCAGGTCGCCGTCGACCCGCAGGTCGTACGGGTCGTGCGTCCACCGGTCGAGGTCGCCGGGCGGCACCACGTCGGAGTGGGCCATGACCCACACCGTCCGCTCGTGCGAGCGGCCCGGGATGCGGGCGACGAGGTTCGGCCTCACCCCGCCCGGCGCGCGCTCGTCCGGCGCCGCCAGCACCTCGAGGTCGGTGACGCCGTGCTCGAGCAGGTACTGGCGCAGCATCTCGACCTTGCGCCCCTCCCCGGTCACCTCCGGCCCCTGCCCGTAGTCCGGCGACAGCGCCGGCAGCGCCACCAGCTGCCGCTGCAGGGAGATCACCTCGTCCCGGTACCCGTCGAGCTTCGCCAGCACCTCGCTCCGACCCATGGTCGCCTCCTCGCGCCTCGCTGCGGCATGGTAGCCGGGCCGAGCGCCGCCGTCGAGGCGGCGGGCGAGGATCACCACCGGGTCGGGCTGGACCACGTCGTGCTCGGACCGGACCACGCCGACCGGGGCCGACCAGACCTCGGCGACGGGATGGTCGGGAAGCAACGCATGGAGGGCGGCAGGGAGCCGGCCCGAAACCCCGGCCGTGCCCTGCCACCCCCGGCCCGGCTGCTGCTACCCTGGTGGCAGCTGGGTTGCGCGGAGGTGGGCATGAGGGTCAAGTTCTACGGCACCCGGGGCTCGATACCCGTCTGCTCGCCCGGGTCGGTCGAGTTCGGCGGCAACACCACCTGCATCCTGGTCGAGGGCAAGGAGCGGACCGTGGTGCTCGACGCCGGCACCGGCATCCGCGAGCTGGGCAAGGAGCTGGTCCGCGACCCGCAGCTCGGGGTCGAGCGGCCCTGCTTCCTGCTCTTCACCCACTTCCACTGGGACCACATCCAGGGTCTGCCGTTCTTCATGCCCGCCTACGACTCCAACCGCCGGTTCGTGATCGCCGCCATCGGCCGCGAGCGCTACGGCCGCGACATCCGCAGCATCTTCGAGACCCAGATGCAGCGCGACTACTTCCCGGTGCCGCTCGACGGCCTGGGGGCGCGGATCGACTTCGTCACCTCCGCCAGGGACTGCATGCTGTCCGGGGACTCGCGGGTCTGCGCCCGCAAGCACAACCACCCGGGCGACGCGTACACCTACCGGCTGGAGGGGGTCGGCGGCCGGGTCGTGGTGTTCTGCACCGACGTCGAGCACGCGGACGGCGTCGACCCCGGCGTGGTCGAGATGGCGCGCGGCGCGGACCTGCTCATCCACGACGGCCAGTTCACCCCCGAGGAGCTGGAGAGTCACCGCGGCTGGGGTCACTCGAGCTGGGCGCAGGCGGTGGAGGTGGCGGAGCGGGCCGGGGTCGGGCGCCTGGTCGTGACCCACCACGACCCCGACCACGACGACGCCTTCCTGCACGAGGTCGAGCGCCAGGTCCGGGACCGCCTCCCCACCGCCGCCCTCGCCCGCGACGGGATGGAGCTCGAGCTGTAGCGGCGCCGCCCCCGGGCGGACGGCACCGCCCCGTCCTCGAGCCGTCGGCGCCTCTCCCCGCCGCCCGGGTCCTCCGCCCTCACGGCACCGGCGGCGGCTCGGGCAGCCACAGCTCCCCCGCCTCGCGCCGCGCGGCCACCAGCCTCTCGACCTCCCTCGCCCGCTCGGCGTCCGGTCCCGCCTCCTGCGCCATGTACACGGTCCGCGACGGGAAGGCGAAGCTGGTCCCTGACTCCTCGACGACGCGCAACATGGCGAACAGGAGCTGCTCGCGGACGGCGGTGAACTCGTGGACGTCGGTGGTCGCCACCCAGGCCAGGACACCGACCTGGAGGGCCGAGTCGCCGAGGCCCTCGAGCCGCACCCTGACCCCCTCGGGGTGGACCCGCGGGTGGCCGAGGAGGAGCTTCTTGACCTCGTCGACGACGAGCTCCACCTGCGCTGCGGTCGAGCCGTAGAGCAGGCCGAGGGTGGTCTGGAAGAGGATCCGGTCGCGGGCGGCGAAGCACTCGACCCGCTCGGACATGACCTGGCCGTTGGGGATGGTGACCAGGGTCCGCGCCAGGGTCCGCACCCGCGTCGACCGCAGGCCGACCTGCTCGACCGTGCCGCTGACGCCGCCGATGGTGACCCAGTCGCCGACCTCGAACGGCCGGTCCGCGGCCACGGCAAACGAGCCGAACAGGTTCTCGATCGTCTTCTGGGCGGCGAAGGCCAGCGCCAGGCCGCCGATGCCGAGCCCGGCCAGCAGCGCGCCGACCTCGACCCCGAGCGAGTCGAGGGCGATCACGGCCACCACCCCCCACACCCCGACCCGCACCACCCGCGACAGGATCGGCGCGAAGCTGCGCGCGACCTGGTTGGAGTCGGCGGTCGCCCGCTGCTCGAGGATGGCCGCGCCCACCCCCACCCAGGCCGAGGCCAGCCAGCCGGCGGCCAGGATCACGGCCAGCTCGAGAACCACCTCGAGCACCGCCGCCGCTGGCCCGCCGAGGACCAGGCCGCGGGTGGACAGGAAGAGGAAGGCGACCATCACCGCCGGCCGCAGCGGCCTTTCCTGGGCCGCCACCAGGATGTCGTCCCACTCGCAGGCGGTGCGCGCCGTGAGGCGCTTCATGACCGCCACCAGCCGCGGCACCAGCAGGCGCGACACCAGCCAGGCCGCACCCAGCAGCAGGGCCAGCCCACACCACTGCCACAGCTCGACCTCGAAGGCGCGGATGCGGAAGAAGACCGGCGGCAGGTGGTCGCCCAGCCAGCCGTTGCCGACCGTCGCGTAGAGGTGGTCGACGGCGCCGACCGTGACCGCGTCGAAGGTCCAGGCGTGGCGCCCGTCGGCGAGCAGGTGGCGGCGCAGCAGCACGTCGACCCGGCTTCCCTCGACCTCGAGGGTGGTGAGTCGCTCCTGGTCGGGCTCGACGCCGGTCTCGAGGGCACCGGCCGGGTCGTTCGACACCGCCTCGAGGTTGACCCAGGAGGTGCGGTCGAGGACGATCTTGAGCCGTCGCGCCAGGCGCGGCCCGACGACCCCCTGGTCGCCGGCCGGCACCCCGGCCAGGTCGAGGTAGTGGGCGGCCTGCGCGAACCGGGCGGCGCGGCAGGCGAGCAGGTAGCCCTCGACCGCGTCGCGCGGGGTGGCGCGGGAGCAGGCCCGCAAGGATCTGCCCCTTTCCACGTATACGGAA
>CAYTJW010000636.1:0-3750 GCA_964438135.1 uncultured Thermoanaerobaculia bacterium | reverse complement strand
GCACGGTCAGGACCGGCCCGTCCGCCGGGCGCAGGCCGAGGACCAGGGACAGGCTGCCGTCGTCCGAGCGCCCGAGGCTCGCGACCGCGCCCCGGGTCGGCTCCGGCAGCTCGGCCACCGAGCCGGGCCAGAGGCGGCCGGGACGCGGCCCGACGCGGTAGCGGGCCGCCGCCACCATCTTGCCCAGGGACGGGGCGCCGGGCAGCAGCTCGCGCGCCTCGACCAGTCTCAGGCCCTCGGGCAGGAAGCGGTTGGCCGACTCGAGGTGAGCCGGCTTCAGCGGCGCCGAGGCGTCGAGGTCGAGCAGCTCGGCCAGCCCCTCGTAGCCGAGCGGCAGGGCGGGACCCATGGACAGCTTGAGGTGGGGGTTGAAGCCCTCGGTGTGGTGCAGCGGCAGCCGGGCCGCGCGCAGGGCGCGGGCGAGGCAGTCCATCAGCTGCCGGTGGGACAGGAAGCGGGCGTCGCCGGTCTTGGCGTAGGTGACCCGGAAGCGGCGGTGGGCCAGTTGCCGGCGTGGGGGTTGCGCCTCGGCCGGGATGGCCTCGGCGGGGGCGAGCGCCGGGGCCAGGCGGGTGTCGGCGCCGTCGCCGGGCAGGCCGCAGTGGTGGCAGGCGCCGCGGGCGCAGCTCGGCGTCAGCAGGCCCTCCCGCGCCCGTCGCGCCTCGGCGGCGAGAAAGGCCTTGCGTACGCCCGAGTCGATGACGTCCCAGGGCAGGGTCACGCCCGTCTCGCGGGCCGCGAGCTCGCGCTCGACGTCGACCCCGGTGTCGGCCAGGGCGCGCCGCCAGGCAGCCGGGTCGTGGTGGTCGGACCAGCCGTCGAGGACCGCACCGAGGTCGTGGGCGCGCTCGACCGTGGCCGCCAGGCGGCGGTCGCCGCGGGCGAGGAGGGCCTCGAGGGCCGAGCGCTCCGGGTCGGACCAGGTGAAGCGGACGCCGCGCACGCGGGCCATGCGCTCCTTGAGGAGCAGCAGGCGTCGCCCGAGCTCGGCCACGGGTACGAAGGGCTCCCACTGGAACGGCGTCTGCGCCTTGGGGATGAACGGGGCGGCCGACACCTTGACCTCGGCCCGGCCGCCGCGCAGGCGGCGGCCGAGCGAGGCCAGGCGGCGGGCGAGGTCGACCAGCTGCTCGAGGTCGTCGTCGGTCTCGGTCGGCAGGCCGACCATGGCGTAGACCTTGATCAGGTTCCAGCCCTTGCCGAAGGCGGCCTCGGCCGCCGCCACCATGTCGTCGTTGGTGAAGCTCTTGTTGAGCACCCGGCGGAGCCGGTCCGAGCCGGTCTCCGGGGCGAAGGTGAAGCCCGAGCGCCGGACCGCGGCCACCGCGTCGGCCAGCTCGACCGAGAAGGCGTCGGCGCGCAGGCTGGGCAGGCTCAGGGAGCAATGCTCGGGGGCCAGCCGCGCGGCCAGGGCGCGCGCCAACGGCCCGACCTGGGAGTAGTCGGCGGTCGACAGCGACAGCAGCGACACCTCCTCGTGGCCGGTGGCGGCGGCGCCGTCGACGGCGCGGGCGAGGGCCAGCGCCGGGTCGACCTCGCGCAGCGGCCGGTACCAGTAGCCGGCCTGACAGAAGCGGCAGCCGTTGACGCAGCCGCGCATCACCTCCAGGACGAGGCGGTCCTGGACCACCGCGGCGAACGGCAGCAGCGGCACCGCCGGCGAGTCGCCGGGTCGCAGCTCGGGGACCCACACCCGTGCCACCGGCAGCGGCGCGGCGTCGTCGAGGCGCTCCCAGGCGGCCGGCGAGGGGCCCTCGGCCGGGTGCCAGCGGTACAGGGCGGGGACGTAGACGCCGGGCAGGGCGGCCAGGCGCCGCAGGGTCTCCCGCCGCGGCGCCCGCTCCTCGCGCGCGTCGCGGACCGCGTCGAGGAGGGGGTCGAGGCCGGCCTCGGCGTCGCCGATCAGGAAGGCGTCGAAGAAGGGGGCGACCGGCTCCGGGTTGGCGGTGCACGGTCCCCCGCCGACCACCAGCGGGTGGCGCTCGTCGCGCTCGGAGGCGCGGCGCGGCAGGCCGGCCAGGTCGAGCAGGTAGGGGAGGTTGACGTAGTCGAGCTCGGACTGGAGGGAGATGCCGACCAGGTCGAAGTCGCGCACCGGCCGGTAGGACTCGAGGGTGTACAGCGGGACCTGGCGCTGGCGGAGGGCGGCGGCCATGTCCGGCAGGGGTGCGTAGCAGCGCTCGGCGAGGGCGTCGGCGCGGCGGTTGACGAGGTGGTAGAGGATCTGCGACCCGAGGTGGCACATGCCGATCTCGTACGCGTCGGGGAAGGCGAGCGCGACCCGCAGCCGGACCGCGTCCCAGGGCTTCCGCACCAGGTGGCGCTCGAGGCCGAGGTAGCGGACGGGCCCCTCGACGAGGGGCAGGACCTCGTCGAGCGCGGCGCGGACCGAGGGGGGGGCTGGCATGCGCGTCGGCCCCGCCGGGGCGGGGGCGGGTACTGTAGCACTCCTGCAGTGGATTGGGGCCCACTCGCACCCGCTGGCGCGCGCCGCGACGGGTCGAGGGCGGCGAATCGAGGTCCAGGTCCAGGTCGAGGTCGAGGTCCAGGTCCAGGTCGAGGTCGAGGTCCAGGTCCAGGTCGAGGTCCAGGTCCAGGTCGAGGTCCAGGTCGAGGTCCAGGTCGAGGTCGAGGTCGAGGTCGAGGTCCAGGTCCAGGTCGAGGTCCAGGTCCAGGTCCAGGTCGAGGTCCAGGTCCAGGTCCAGGTCGAGGTCCGGGTCGAGGTCGGGGTCCGGTCGCCGGTGCCCGCGGTCCGGAGCGCTCGCACCGTTGTACACTCCCCCCGTGAAGGTCGCGTTCTTCGGCACGCCCGAGTTCGCCCTGCCGAGCCTCCGGCGCCTGGCCGCCAGCCGCCACAGGGTGGAGCTGGTGGTGTCGCGCGTCGACAAGCCGGTCGGCCGGCACCAGGAGGTCGCCACGCCGCCGGCGGTCGAGATGGCCGCGCGGCTGGGCATCCCGACCCTGCAGCCGAAGAGCCTCAAGGGGGGGGAGGTGGCGGGGCGGCTGGCCGAGCTGGGGGTGGACGCCGGGGTGGTGGTGGCCTACGGCCGCCTGATCCCGGCCGAGCTGCTCGGGGTGCCGCGCCTGGGCTTCGTCAACCTCCACCCCAGCCTGCTGCCGCGCCACCGCGGGCCGTCGCCGATCCAGTGGGCGCTGGTGCGCGGCGACCGGGTGACCGGGGTGACGACCATGCTGCTCGACGAGGGGATGGACACCGGGCCGATCCTGCTCCAGCAGCGGGTCGAGGTCGGGCCGCGGGAGACCGCCGAGGAGCTGGGCCCGCGCCTGGCCGTGCTCGGGGCCGAGCTGCTGGTCCGGACCCTCGACGGCCTCGAGGAGGGGACGGTCGTCCCCCGCCCGCAGCCCGAGGAGGGGGCGAGCGTGTCGCCGATGCTGCGCCGCGAGCTCGGGGAGGTCGACTGGTCGCAGCCGGCGCGGCAGCTGGTCAACCGGTTGCGGGGTCTGGCCGGCTGGCCGGGCCTCTTCACCACCCTGCGCGGCGGTCGCCTCAAGCTGTTCGGGCTGGAGGAGGTCGAGCCGCGCGTGGCCGGCGACGAGGAGCCCGGCACGGTCGTCGCGGCCGACGCGAGCGGGATCGTGGTCCGCTGCGGCCGCGGCTCGGCGGCGCGGATCACCGAGCTGCAGCGCGAGGGGCGGCGGCGCCTGCCGGTGGACGCCTTCCTGGTCGGCGAGCAGGTCGTGCGCGGTGAGCGGCTCGGCTGAACGGCAGCTCGCGGCCCGGCTCCTGGT
>CAYTJW010000635.1:0-3755 GCA_964438135.1 uncultured Thermoanaerobaculia bacterium | reverse complement strand
CCGCCCGGGTCGCGGTCGAGGCGCAGGCCGAGCCGCAGCAGCTCGACCACCCGCCCCTGCCCCTCGCGCGCCACCCGCACCGCCACCGCCCGGTCGGTCAGCCCGCCGCCCACGGCGACGGTGTCGGCGGCGTGGCGCTCGGGCGTGTCGTCGTCGCCCATCGCCACCGCCACCCCGCCCTGGGCGTAGATCGAGGACCCGCCGGCGGCGAAGCGCGACTTGGTCAGCACGGTCACCGACCGGCCGTCGGCGTAGAGCGCGGCGGCGAGCCCGGCCACGCCGCTGCCGACCACGACCACGTCGGCCTGCTGGACATCGGCCCTCACGCCACCTCCCGCCCCGGCCGGCAGGCGACGCGCGGGAGCGAACGCGAACCACCTGCGTCGGGGGTCATGGCTCGAGGCTAGACCAGTCCGGCCCGGGCCGCAACCTCGCAGCCGACGCCGACAGGGCCCTCGACGGCGGCGGGAACGAGAGCGGCGCCACTGCCTCCTGGTCGGCCGCCGGGCCGTGACCGGGAGCGGGCCGCGGGGCCGCCGGCAGAACGGGCTGAGTCGTGGGGCGGACCGTGCCGCCCGCGCTGTCGCGAGCGGGCATGACAACGTCGCGCGCCGGCATTGCCACGGCTCCGACCCCGTCCCACACTGGTCCCAGACTGGGTGAAGGAAACGCCTCGGCCAGACGCGCCGCCGGGGCGAGCCGGGGGGAGGGAACGGCATGAGCTCCTGCGTGAGAGTCTCGTGGTTGACGGGCGGGATCATCGCCCTGTGCTGCGTGGCGGGGGAGGCCGCGCAGATCCCCTTCGGCACTGCCAACGTCCTCTCCGGCAGCTTCGACGGCGCGAGCTCGGTCGCGGTGGCCGACGTCGACCTCGACGGCGACCTCGACGTGGTGGCCGCGGCCGCCTTCGCGCCCGAGGTCGCCTGGTGGGAGAACCCGACCACCGGCGGCGGCGGCTGGGTCGAGCACGCGATCGGCGCCGATCCCGACCAGCCGTGGTTCGTGGCCGCCGGCGACCTCGACCGGGACGGCGACGTGGACGTCGTCGTCGGCAGCCGCGACTCCTACGACATCGTCGACCTCCTGTGGTACGCCAACCCGGAGGTCGACGGCGGGGCGTCCTGGACCGCCCACACCATCGTCGGCCTGGTGACCGAGGGGATGCGGTCGGTGTCGCTCGCCGACTTCGACCGCGACGGCGACCTCGACGTGGTCGTCACCCGCGACACCAACGGCAGCGCGTCGTCGATCATGGTCTACGTCAACGACGGCGGGATGCCTCCGGCGGACGGCTGGGACTCGCACATGGTGGCGGCGACGGACGGCCTGGGCGCCTACGGGTTGGCGACCGCGGACATCGACGGCGACGGCGACCTCGACGTGGTCGCGAGCCTCTACTACGCCGACGACGTGCGCTGGTACCGCAACGACGGCAGCGAGCTCTGGGTCGGCCACGACGTCGACACCTCCCTCGACGGGGCGATCGGGGTCGCGGTCGCGGACGTCAACCGCGACGGCAAGCCGGACGTGCTCGCCTCGGGCTACCTCGCCGACGAGGTGGCGTGGTACGAGCAGACCGGCGCCTCGTGGACCAAGCACACCGTCGCCACCGGCCTTGACGGCGCCTGGGCGCTGCGCGGGGTGGACCTCGACGCGGACGGGGACGTCGACGTGGTGGCCACCGCCCGCTTCGGCGACGACCTGGTCTGGCTCGAGAACCTGGACGGCGTCGGTGGGGCGTGGGCGGCGCACGTGGTCGACGGCGGCTTCGACGGCGCGCGCTCGGTGGCCGCGGCCGACCTCGACAACGACGGCGACCTCGACCTGGTCGGCGCGGCCGAGGACGGCGACGACCTCGCCTGGTGGGAGAACGAGACCATCCACCGCCGCTTCCTCCTGGGCGACCAGCGCACCATCCGCGACGACATGAGCGACGGCGCCGCGACGGTCGTCGCCGACCTCAGCCGGGACGGCAAGAACGACGTCGCCGCGACCATGTTCAACGACGGCGACGTGCGCGCCTGGATGCGCTTCGACCAGGCCGGGAGCCTGTGGTGGGAGACCTCGGTCGACACCTCCTGCCCCGGCGCGGCCGACCTCGCGGTCGGCGACGTCGACGGCGACGGCGACCTCGACCTCGCCGGCGTGGGTCGGACCGGGAACAGCGTCACCTGGTGGGAGAGCAGCGGCACCGCCCTGCCCACCTGGACACCGCACCAGCTCACGAGCAGCTTCACCGGCGCGAGCGCGGTCGCGCTGGCCGACCTCGACCGCGACGGCGACCTCGACCTGCTCGCCGGGACCAGCTCCTCGAAGGTCCTCGCCTGGTGGGAGAACGACACCGGCACCGGCAGCGCCTGGACCTCCCACGTCATCGACACCGGCGTCGGCGTCCGCGACCTGGCCGTCGGCTACGTCAACCACGACGGCCTGCTCGACATCGTGGCCGTGGCGTACGGCGACATCGACCAGCTGGGCATCGTCGTCGTCTACCTCGGCTTCAACCCGGACACCAACGCGTGGTGGGAGGACGAGGTCGCGAGCGGCCTCGACGACACGATGGGGGTGACGATCGCCGACGTCGACCGCGACGGCCACAACGACATCGTGGCGACCTACTCCTACTGGGGCGAGGACGAGGTCGGCTGGTTTGCGGGCGACGGCAGCGGCGTCACCTGGGCCTGGCAGAACCTGCAGGCGACGGGGTTGCTCGACCCGCGCTCGCCCCACGTCGCCGACCTCGACGCCGACGGCGACCTCGACGTTGCCGTGGTGGAGCGGAACGGCAACCGCCTGACGTGGTGGGAGCACACCGGCTCCGACTGGGTCAGCCACCTCTCCGACGGGGTCGACGCTCCCCACGGCCTCGCCCTCGGCGACCTGACCGGCGACGGCCGCACCGACGTGGCGGTGGCCGCGGCCGGGAGCTCCCACGGCGTCTTCTGGCGCCCGGACCTCGGCGGGCAGTACGGGCTCGAGGCCTCCGACCTCGCCCCGCACCGCATGGGCGACAGCGAGAGCGCCGCCGTGCTCGCCCTGCACGCCGTCCACTACGGCCGCAGCGGCGACGCCGAGGTCGAGCTCGCCCGCGTCGAGCTGACCTTCACCGACCTCTACGGCCAGCCGCTGAGCTCCGCCGCCGCCAACGCCCTCGTCGACGAGCTGAGGTTGTACCTGGACGACGGGGACCTGGCGTGGGACGACGGCGACACGCTGGTGGCGATCGGCTCGACCCTCCCTCTGGACCCCGACGGCTCGCTGAGCCTGAGCCCCCCGGACGGCCTCTCCGATTTCGCCGTCGCCCCCGGTGCGGCCAAGGTCTACTTCGTCGTCCTCACCACCACCGCCACCGCCTCGAGCCAGGAGGTCGAGGCGTTCCGGGTCACCCACCGGGCGAGCGGGGCCATTGCCGAGGACCGCGACCACGACCTCGTGCTCGCCCTGGACGGCGCCAGCACCGACTGCGCCGCCGGGTTGGTCTACACCGGCGGGTCGTACCTGTTCGCCGACGGCTTCGACAGCGGCGGCGCCGCCGCCTGGTCGGCCACGGCGCCGTGACCGCGAGCGGACCACGGGGCCTCCGCCAGCTCGGGCTGCGCCGCGGGCTCGCGGGCACGGTGCCGGGGAGCTCCCGGGGAAGGTGTTGTTCGAGGCGGTCGGGAGGGCAGGGTCGTGCACGAGGCCGCCCGAGCAGCGGCCTGACGCCGGGCGCCATGCGCACCCTGGCGCCGTGGGACGGGTTCCGGGTCGAGGCC
>CAYTJW010000634.1:0-3760 GCA_964438135.1 uncultured Thermoanaerobaculia bacterium | reverse complement strand
CCCGCGGCAGCTCGAGCATGGCCTGGCGCAGGGCCTCGTCCCGCGCCGCGCCGGCGCCGAGGTGGCGGGAGAGGCGGCCGATCAGCTCGTCCGTGCCGCGGTCGTCGGCCTGCCACGGCGACGCCAGGACCGAGCGGGCGCCGGCGATCTGGCAGCCGCCGGTGAGGCCGGCCAGCCCCTCGCCGGCGAGCTCCTCGCCGAGGGCGGTCGGGCGCGCCGCCAGCACCACCACTCGGCGGCGAGGCGGACCGACCGGTCGCGGGGGCGGAAGGCCAGCTCACGGCCCGACCAGCGACCAGGAGCCGGTCTCCCCGCTCTCGAGGTCGTCGCAGAAGAGCGGCAGCTCGAGGGCGTCGAGGTCGCTGTGGCTGTTGTTGGCCGGGTCGACGTCGGTCACCCCCGCCGGCGCCGTCACCGACGCGGTGTTGACCAGGAGCCCGACCGCCCCCGGGTCGACCGTGGCGCTGACGAGGTAGACCACCTGGCCGCCGCTCGGCAGGTCGACCTGGTCGACGAGGTCGCCGACGCCGGCCGGGGCGCAGCTCGCCCCGGGGCTGCCCGAGCAGGTCCAGCTGACCCCCGTCAGGGCGGCGGGGAAGACGTCCTGGACCACGGCCGCGACGACGTCGTCTTCCCCGCCGTTGGTCACCGTGACGGTGGCGGAGAGGGGCGAGCCGGGGAGGGCGTAGCAGCTGCCGTCGTCGGTGCGGGCCGCCAGGTCGACGACCAGGCCGCAGCTGTCAGCCTGGGCGTCCGGCCCGGCCTGCTCGACGTCGGTCAGCTGCACCAGATCGAGAGCGAAGCCCCACGGGTGAACGAAGCCGTCGGTGCCGTAGCGCAGCTCGAAGCGGACCGGGTGGCCGGCGTGAGCGGCCGAGCCCAGCGCCGCGGCGCTGAAGCTGGAGACCGCCCAGGAGGTGGAGCTCCCGGCCCAGCCCGCCTCGCCGGTGGTGCCGCAGGAGCCGTTGGCGCTGCCGCTCGGGACGTCGTACGGGCGCCCGCCGTCGGGGGCGACCACGGTCGAGCCGGCACCGTCGACGAGGCCGAGGTTGGCTCGGTCGTACCACGGCGGGCCATCCTCGACGTCGTAGTAGGTGGACAGGCTGAGGGTCGAGCTCGCGGTCAGCAGGACCTCCGGGGAGGAGACCACGTCGCAGGCGTCGGCGTCGGCGACGGACGACTGCAGGTACCACGAGCCCCCCGCCGCGGCCATCGCGTTGCTGCGCCCGAAAATCCCCGACTGGACCGTCCAGCCCTCGAGCCCGTCCTCGAAGTCGTAGGTGACGACCGGCGCCACGCTCAGGTCGGTCTCGGTGCCCGGGATGGCGAGGGTGGTGACGTTGCGGCCCGGGAAGATCTCGTCGTTGGTGACCTCCACGTCCACCAGCAGGGTGTCGCCGTGGACCAGGCCGCTGGCCTGGAGGACCTCGACCGCGGCGGTGGCGTCGGAGCCGCAGCCGGCGATCGACGCCACCGACCAGGTCGGGGGGGCGAAGACCGTGCCCGGGTGGCTGGGCGAGGAGACCGAGACGACCCGCACGTTGCTCGCTGCCGAGCTGCCGGTGTTGGCGACCGTGAAGCCGACCGTCGCCGCCTCGCAGTTGTCGAGGGACCCGTCGCCGTCCCCGCCGTGCGGCGCGACGCTCTCGCTGCCGGCCACGGCGGCGGCGTCGCCGACCCCCGAGCACGGGGCGAGGTCGCCGGTCGCCACCAGCGCGAAGGGCTGCGGGCCGTCGGGGACCGTGAAGGAACCCACCGTGATCGTCCACGGGCCCGGGCTGGGGCTGGCGACGAGGACGTTCTCCAGGGTGTTGAGCCGGTCGGCGGCGCCGCCGGTCGTGGAGTGGCCGCCGACGAAGACGTTGCCGAGGAAGGTCCCGTCCGGTCCGACGACCCTGAGGTCGAGGTCGTTGTTGATGTTGGGGCTGGCCGCCGGGGTCGAGGGGAAGTCGGTCCAGGCCAGGGTCACCTCGAGCGGCTCGAGGCTGCTCGAGACGTTGAGCTGGTAGACGCGGGTCTCCCCCGACGAGCCGTCGGCGAAGCCGGTCCCGTCGTCCTCCAGCCACAGCCTGCGCCTCTCGCCGGCGAAGTGGAGGACGTTGTCGAGGAGGATGCGCCCCCAGCCCTGGGTGTTGTTGGGGATGGTTCCCTCCCCGGTCATCTGCTCACCCGAGTTGACCAGCGACGCGCGGATCAGGGCGGCGCTCGGGACGAAGGCGTCGGCGGGGCTGGCGGCGCCGCTCGGGTACCAGCCGTCGACGTAGTACTGCCGCACCAGGGCGGCCAGCCCGGCCGCCGCCGGCGCCGCCATGCTGGTGCCGCTCATGCCCTGGTCGTCGCAGTTGTCGGTGGTGACGCTGCCGTCGTTGGCGGCCGACATGACGGACTCGCCGACGATGGTGAGCGACGGCTTGATCCGCCCGTCGTCGGTCGGCCCGCGGCTCGAGAAGGAGGCGATCGAGTCGGCGCCCGAGGCGTGCTGGGTGGCGCCGATCGAGAGCGCGCTCTTGGCGGTCGAGGGGCTGTCCACGGTGTTGGTGGTCCCGCCGTTGTTGCCGGCCGCGAACACCAGCAGGTAGTCGGGGTGGTTCCACATGACGGTGTCGGCGTCCTCGCTGGCCGCGGTGTACTCGCCGAAGTCGGGGTCCTCCTCCTCGTCCCCCCAGGAGTTGGTGTGGATCCGCGCCCCCTGGGCGTAGGGCTGCTCGAAGACCGGGTTGAGGTCGACCACCGGGCAGCCGATGCCCGGGCAGTCCGCGCACTGGTTGACCTGGTAGCCGCAGTCCTGCACCACCAGCTTGGCCTGGGGGGCCATTCCGTCCCGGCCGTCGTGCTGGCCGGGGAGGGCCAGGTCGTCGCCGGCCACCGTGCCCGCGACATGGGTGCCGTGGCCCTGGGTGTCCCACTCGGTGCTGCCGATGCCGCCAGCGCACTCGCTCGACCACAGGAAGTCGACCGCCAGCACCTTGCGGTGGCTGGCGTTGACCGCCGTCCCGCCGTCGCAGAGGTTCACCGCGGGCGACTGCGCCGGGTCGCGGAAGTAGCAGGAGTCGACGTCGACGCCGGTGTCGAGGACACCCACCACCTGACCCGCGCCGAGGAGCCCACGGTCGAAGAGGGGGGTTGCGCCGCCGCCGCCGGTCCCCGACTGGCCGACCCAGACGGTGGTGTCGTTGGTGAAGACCTTGCGCGCCTCGCGCTCCAGCCAGAACACCTCGTCGAGGGCGGCGATGGGCTGTCGCAGGCGGGCGATCTCGGCCCCGGACAGCAGGACCCGAGCACGGGCGAAGCGCGTCCTGGCGGTGGCGGCCTCGACCGGCCGGCCGGCCAGGGCCTCGACCCGGGCGACCGCGCGGTCGAGCTCGACGTCGGGGAAGAGGTGAACGAGGAGCGGGTGGACCGACGCGTCGTCGGCGCGGGTCAGGGCCACCTCGGGCGAGATCTTGTACTCGGGCAGGTAGGGGGCCGCCCAGCTCGCCCCCGCCGCCCGCAGGGAGGACGCCGACGCGCCCTCGCGCAGCCGCACCAGGAACGCGTCGTGGGGCAGGTAGGCGAAGACCCGGGCCACCGCCCGCCGCAGGGCCTCGCGCTGGGCGGCGCTCACCGGGCCGGGGAGCTTGACCAGCTGCACCTCCGCCGTCGGCGCGGTGGCCGCCGTCGCGGCCGCGCGCTCGGCGTCGACGACCGCCGAGCGCAGGGAGATCGTGTCCCGCTCCCCCCCGCGCCCCTCGACGGCCCCGCCGCCGGCAACCAGGGAGAC
>CAYTJW010000633.1:0-3764 GCA_964438135.1 uncultured Thermoanaerobaculia bacterium | reverse complement strand
GGTCCGCCAGGCCCCAGGCCGGTGGCGCGGCCGCGAGGGCGGCGCGGCACAGGCTGTCGAGCGAGCCGGCGCACGGCGGCCCGACCGGCAGCAGGAACTTGAGCAGCACCACGGTCCACAGGGCGGCGTGGAGGGCCGGCGAGAGTCGGGAGGGGACCAGCCGGGAGACCGCCCAGGTCAGGGCGGCGAGGCCGGTGCCGAGGACGACCGCGGCCAGCAGCCAGGAGAGGATGGCGCCGCTGGCCTGGGCGACGGCGGCGGCGAGCGGCGGGGTCACGGCTCGGTCTCCCGCTCGCCGTCGCGCTCGTGCGCGTCGACCCGGGCCTCGATCCGGCGCAGGTCGGCCGCCGACACCTCCCCCTCCCGCGCCAGGTGGAGGACGAGGTCGGCGGCGCGGCCGTCGAAGACGCTGCCGAGGAAGTCGGCCACGCGCTGGCGCAGCACCTGGTCGCGGCTGACGAGGGGGGAGTAGACGAAGGGCTGCCGGTCGCGGTCGACGGCGAGGGCGCCCTTGTCGGCGAGGTTCTTCAGCATGGTCATGACGGTGGTGTAGGCCGGTTGCCCGCCGTCCGCCGCCAGCGTCTCCTGGACCTGGCGGACGGTGGCCGCGCCGAGGCGCCACAGCACCTTCATGACGTCGAGCTCGGCGGGGGTGATGTGGGGCACCTGACTGGCCATCGAGGTCCTCCCTACTAGAGCCGTAGTAAATCTACGATCCGCATAGTAATCTGTCAAGGGCCTGCCCCCAGGTGGGCCGCGAGCCGCGCCGGGGGAGGATTGGCTGCAGCAGGTTGTACGGCGCCGGTCGGCCGGGGTTCCGGCCGCCGCTGCCGGCCGGGCGGTGGCGTGCCCCTCCGGCGCCGGCTGGTGGGAGGACGGGCGCCCGGACGCGGCCGACTACCCGACGGGGGTCCTCGGCGACACCCTCGGCGGGTGGCCCGGCGAGCGCTGGGTCGACACCCGCCGGGTCGACCAGCTCAGGCCCGATCCCGACCGCGCGCTTGGACCTCGGCGTGGCGAAGCGGTGCCCCGGGGTCGAGGCCGACGACGTCGACGCCGGCGCCAACCCGAGCGGCTCCCCGCTCGACCCCGCCGGCCAGCTCGCCTGCCCGGTCCCGAGCCACCTCCTCCGGTCGAGCCGCTACGCGCCGGGCCCGTCCACCAGGAGCCGGTCCCCGCAGCGCATGTGCTCGCCGGCTGCCCAGCGGGCGAGGGCCCACTCCTCCGGGGTGAGGTCGCGGTCGAGCGCAGGGTGGGGCTGGGTCGACTCCTGACCGCGGCAGGAGCGGTTGGCCGCGCGCAGCGACACGGCCACGGTCGGCGACACCGACGCGGACAGCCAGCGCAGGCTGGTCTCCACCCCGGCGAGGTCGTAGGGCAGGACCTGGAGCCGCACCAGCAGACCTCGCCGGAGCGTGCCCTCGGGGCCGAGCGCCCAGGCCTCCCCGACCTGGCGGTACATCTCGCGGATCGCGGCCCGCGCCCGCTCGGGGTAGCCGGGGATGCCGGACAGCTCCTCGGCCGCGCTCGCCGCCGAGTACTTGAGGTCGACGACGAAGACGTCGACCAGCCCCTCCAGGAGGCGCAGCGTCTCGAGCCCGTCGTAGCCGTTGGACTGGTACGCCAACGGCAGGCGCAACCCGCGCCGGACCGCCCGGGTGAGGGCGCGGACCAGCTGCGGCACCTGGTGGCTGGGCGCGGTCCAGCACAGGTTGTGGCAGCCGCGGTCCTGCAGCACCAGGAACAGCCCGGCCAGCTCGTCGGCGGTGACCTGGCGGCCGCGGCAGCCGGCGTCGCCCGGGACCGAGGTGGGGCGGCAGAAGACGCAGTGCAGGTTGCAGTTGGCCATGGCGACCACGCCTGCCCCGGCCGCCCCGACCAGCACCGGCTCGAGGTCGTGGCGGGGCCCCCAGGTGGCGACCTCGGCCTCGACGCCGGTGCCGCAGTGGCCGAGCTCCCGGGCCCGGTCGACGCCGCACTCCCGCGGGCACAGCGTGCAGCACGAGAGGATCGCCTCCAGGCGGGAGGCGCGATCGGCGAGCGCGCCGGACCGCGCCAGCCGCAGGTAGGCGGGGTGCATCGGGTCGTCCATGAGCTCAGCCTCCGGCCTGGGGCCGGCAGGGGCCCCCGACCGGGCGCTCCTGCCGTGCCGCCGCCCCCATGGTAGCGGGCCCGTCCGGCCCGGTCGAGGCGGTCGGCGCCGGTGGCGACACGGGCGACAGAGGTGGCCGCAGGGGATGGCCGTCGCAGAGGTCGCCGCGCGTCCCGGGGAGGCGGCCCGCAACCGCGCCCGGTCGTCCGGCCGGCTGGTCTCGGGGGGTGCCTGCACCAGGCGCTGCGGGCTGCGCTGAGGGCGACGACGGGGGCCAGCCGGGCGCTCCTCCCGGCCGGCCGCCCGCCGCCGCTCCGCTACCGGGTCGCCTTGAGCCGGACGTGCCGGTGCTCGGCGGCCGCGCCCTGGAAGGCCACGCCATCCGTGCCGGGGATGCGGACCTCGGCCAGGTAGTGGGTCGTGCCGACCCGGTCGAAGACCACCTCCGGCTGGCTGACGTCGGCCTCGGCCAGGGTCGTCACCGGCCGGATCAGGACGCTCATGCCCGTCGCGGCGTTCCGCAGCGTCAGCGATCCGTTGCCGGGCACGGCGAGGAGCTGGTAGCGCCCGGCCGCCATCTCCTGACCTGCTGCCATGAAGGCGAAGTCGGTCTCGAAGGCCAGGGTTGCCGGCAGCGCGGCCCAGGTCGGGGCCACACTCAGGCACACGGCCGCCGCGAGGGTGGCGGCACCACGCAACAACTTCCCGCTCATGTCGTCCTCCTGTCCTGGCGCGCGCTGGCGCCTCCTGTGGTTGACGGGCCCGTCGTCCAGCATTTGCGACGGCGTCTCAGAACAACCCGGGCGCAGGCGCCGTTCTTCCCCTCCCCTGGGTGCCGCCTGGTCGTTCGAGCCCGGCCGTCACCCGGCGGCGCGAGCCAGCCAGCCGGGCAGCTCGGCGACGCGACCGAGCACTGCCACCGGGCCGAGCGCCTCCAGCTCGGGCCGTGGCGTCGGCCCGGACAGCACGGCCACGAACGGCACCCCGGCGCGCCGCGCCGCCTCGCCGTCGACCACGCTGTCGCCGACGAAGAGCGCCTCGTCGGGCGCGACGGCGAGGGCGGCCAGGGCGGCGAGGAGGCCGGCCGGGTCGGGCTTGGCAGCCGCCACGCCGTCGCTGCCGACGATGGCGGAGAGCTCCGAGCGCAGGCCGGCGCGGTCGAGGATGGCCTCCACCCGGCGCGCGTACTTGGTGGTGACCACGCCGAGGAGGAGGCCGTCGCGCCGCAGGCTGGCGACCACCTCGGGCACCTCGGGGTAGAGAACGGTGGCGTCGAGCATGACGCGGTCGGCGCGGGCCACGAACAGGGCGCGGAAGTCCGGCGGCGCCGGGGCCTCGCCGGTCAGGCGGGTGAAGATCTCCTCCAGGGTCAGGCCGATGGTGCGGCGGATGGCGTCGGCCGGGGCCTCCGGCCGGCCGAGCCGGGCGAGGGCGTGGTTGACGCAGGCGACGATGCCCGCGGAGGAGTCGCCGAGGGTGTAGTCGAAGTCGAACAGCACGGCGCGGGGAGCGGCGCGCGGCGGCACGGCGGCAGGATAGCGCGGCCGCTGCCGTCGCCACAGCCCGACAGGCCGGGCCGCTCGTCGCCGCGGTGTCGTGCCGGGACGGGGTCGACCCCGCCCCGCCGGGTCGTGGTCGGGGCCGCCTGGCCCGGTGTAAGCTCTGGTCATGC
>CAYTJW010000632.1:0-3772 GCA_964438135.1 uncultured Thermoanaerobaculia bacterium | reverse complement strand
GCCCGAGCTCCGCCCCCCGCGCCCGCGCTGCGGCGTGAGCCGCCGCCAGCTCGTCGACCTTCTGCTCCAGCTGGTCGAGCACCGTCTCCAAACCCATCGCCACCCTCCCTCCGGCTCGCCGACCTCGGCGGGCGAGCCCTGGGCCGGTCGGAACGGGCCGGCGCCGGCGAGCCGGCGCCGGTGCCCGGTCAACGGCGAGCCCGGCGAGCCACCTCGGCGAGCTGCGCGAAGGCCTGCGGGTCGGTCGCCGCCAGGTCGGCCAGGACCTTGCGGTCGAGGCTGCAGCCGGCGCGCCGGAGCCCGGACATGAAGGTGTTGTAGCTCATGCCCTGGATGCGGGCCGCGGCATTGATGCGGGCGATCCAGAGCGAGCGGAACTCGCGCTTGCGCTGCCTCCGGTCACGGTACGCGTAGACCAGCGACCGCTCGACCTGCAGCTTGGCGACGCGGTGCAGCCGCGACTTGCTGCCGTAGTAGCCCTCGGCCAGCTCCAGGATTCGCTGCCGGCGGTCCTTGCGGTGGGTTCCTCGCTTGACGCGCATCTGTGCTTCCCTCCTCCCGCCTACAGGGTCCCGGCCAGCATGCGGTCCAGCACCTTGGCGTCGGCCGGCGCCACGATCGCGTCGGCGCGCAGGTGGCGCTTGCGCTTGCGGCTCTTCTTGCTGAGGATGTGGGAGTGGTAGGCGTGGTGGCGGACGAGCTTGCCGGACGCGGTCCGCTTCAGGCGCTTCGCCGCCCCCCGGTGGCTCTTCAGCTTCGGCATGGTCACCCTCCTTCGCGCGTGCCGGGTGGCGCGGCCGGCCGGCCGCAGCTCGTCACAGCTCCCGGGCGCGGGTTCGCACGACGTTGACGATGCGGTCCGCCACCGCCGCGAAGGGCTGGACGCCCTCGTCGCGGCGGTGACGCAGGCGGAGCGAGACGGCGCCCGCGTCGCGCTCCCGCTGGCCCACCACCAGCAGGTAGGGGACGCGCATCGTCTCGCCCTCGCGGATCTTGAAGCCGAGCTTCTCGTTGCGCTCGTCGACCGTGGCCCGGAGGCCGCGCTGGCGCAGCTCGGCGCAGACCGCGGCGGCGTGCTCGGCCAGGTCCGAGGTGATGGGCAGCACGCGGACCTGCTCCGGGGCCAGCCACGGCGGCAGGTCGCCGGCGAAGTGCTCCAGCATGACCCCGAAGAACCGCTCGAGGGAACCGAGCAGGGCGCGGTGGATCATGACCGGCCGTTTCTCGGTGCCGTCGGCGGCGACGTAGGTCAGGTCGAAGCGCTCGGGCAGGTTGAAGTCGAGCTGGATGGTGGCCAGCTGCCAGTCGCGGCCGATGGCGTCCTTGACCGTGAAGTCGATCTTGGGCCCGTAGAAGGCCCCGTCGCCCGGGTTGACGGTGTACGCCACCCCCCGCGCGTCGAGGCAGCGGGCCAGCACCTCCTCGGCGTGACGCCAGATGGCGGGGTCGCCGATCGCCTTCTCCGGCCGGGTGGAGAGGTAGATGTCGACCGCCTCGAAGCCGAACAGGTCGTAGACCTCGAAGACGAAGCGGAACAGGTCGGAGACCTCGGCCTCGATCTGGTCCGGGGTGCAGAAGATGTGCGCGTCGTCCTGGGAGAAGGAGCGGACCCGGGTCAGGCCGGTGACGACGCCCGAGCGCTCGTAGCGGTGCAGCCGGCCGAAGTCGGCCATCCGTCGCGGCAGGTCGCGGTAGGAGCGGGCCGCGCCGCGGTACAGCAGGCAGTGGGACGGGCAGTTCATCGGCTTGAGCGACGAGCCGGCGGCGGCCACGTTCTCGAGCGCGTCGGCGAAGAACATCGTGTCGCGGTAGTTGTCCCAGTGCCCGGAGCGTCGCCACAGCTCGACGTCGAAGATCTGCGGGGTGATGACCTCGTCGTAGCCGAAGACCTGGTACTTCTCCCGCATCAGCTCGAGCAGGGCGTTGTAGACCACCGCCCCGCGCGGGTGGAAGAACGGGCTCGCCGGCGCCTCGGGGTGGAAGGAGAACAGGTCGAGCTCGCGGCCGAGCCGGCGGTGGTCGCGCCGGCGCAGCTCCTCGAGCCGCGCGAAGTAGGCCTCGAGCTCCTCGCGGCTGGCGAAGGCCGTGCCGTAGATGCGCTGCAGCATCTCGTTGCGCTCGTCGCCCTTGAAGTACGCCCCCGAGGCCTCGATCAGGCGCACCGCCCCGATCTGCGAGGTCCGCTGGCAGTGCGGGCCGCGGCACACGTCGACGAAGTCGCCGTGCCGGTAGAGGGTGATGGTCTCGCCGGGGGGGATGTCCTCGAGCCGGGACAGCTTCAGCTCCTCGCCCCGCTCGCGCATCAGCTCGCGGGCCTGCTCCCGGTCCGCCTCGACCCGCTCGAACGGCAGGTCCTCGGCCAGGATTCGCCCCATCTCCTCCTCGATCCGCGCCAGGTCCTCGGTCTGGAAGGCGCGGGGAAAGCGGAAGTCGTACTGGAACTTCTCGCTGTGGTCCTGCCGCCCGGCGTCGATCGCGGTTCCCGGCCACAGGCGCTTGACCGCGTCGGCCAGCACGTGCTCGGCCGAGTGGCGGATGACCTCCGCCCCCTCCGGGTCGCGGGTGGTGACGACGCGCACCGTCGCGTCCGCCACCAGCGCCGTGCGCAGGTCCACCAGCCGGCCGTCGACCACGCCCGCCACCGTGTCCCGGGCCAGACGGGGGCCGATGGCGCGGGCCAGGTCGAGCACCGACGTGCCCGCCGCCGCCTCGCGCCGGCTCCCGTCCGGCAGGGTGATTCGAATCGTCTCCGCCATGCTCCACCTCGTGCCGTGGCACCCGCCACGCCGCCCCCGCCGCGAGTGGGTGCGAAAAAGGCAACGCCCGACCACGGGGTCGGGCGTGCTCCACTGGTAGGCGCGGGCGGGCTCGAACCGCCGACCTCATCCGTGTGAGGGATGCGCTCTAGCCGACTGAGCTACGCGCCTGTACAGGCTTCGTGGTAGGCGCGAGCGGGCTCGAACCGCTGACCTCTACCGTGTCAAGGTAGCGCTCTAACCAATCTGAGCTACGCGCCTCCAGGCTACTGACGGGTGGTCCCGTGGACGCTTGCGACCCGTCTTCGTCCCCGATGACAAAGATCACCCCCATCGAGGGGGGCGACATGGTAGCAACCGGCCGCACCCGTGTCAACCGGGCCTGCGCAGAGCGCAGCGGCGCCGCCAGGGCCTCCGGCGACTGCGGCGCCAGCCGAAGAGCCGCGAAGCCAACGGCGGCGGGCCTCGCAACCGATGCTCCGCGGCGCCTGCCGAGACGCGATCTCGACCAGGGTGTGGAAACCCGAGCCTGGCCCCCCCGCCAGCTCCAGCGGGCAACCGGCAGCGGCACAACAACATACGCCTAAGCTGCTGATAGAGAGCGCCTTAGCTACATGCGGCACGAACCCCACCGACGCCGGCAAGTTGCTGGTCTGCCGTCGGATTGGTCTGTTTTCCACACCGTTTTCCACAGGGATTTCCACAGCCCGGAGGAGCCCGCAACGGCGTCGGGTCAGGCCCACGCGACCCGTCCCTGGCGCACCACCAGCGCCACCTCGCCGCACAGGTCGACCAGGGTGCTGGCCGCCCCCCCCGGCGTCGTGCCGCCGTCCAGGAGCAGCTCGGGCGAGCCCGCCAGCGACGCCAGCGCCGCGTCGGCCCGCCGGTGCGGCCGCTGGCCGTGGCGGTTGGCCGAGGTTCCGGTCAACGGCCCGACCCGGTCCAGCACCGCCCGCAGCAGCGCGTGGCCCGGGATCCGCACCGCCACGGTCGACCCCGAGCCTGCCGGCAGGGGC
>CAYTJW010000631.1:0-3778 GCA_964438135.1 uncultured Thermoanaerobaculia bacterium | reverse complement strand
GCCGCGCGCCTCCGGACGCGCCTGCTCCGCCGCGGCGGCCGGCTGCGGGCCTGGAGGCCCGCGGTCCGAGGGGGAGTAGGGCCCGGGGGGCGGGCCCGGCCCTTCCCTGGGGGCCCGGCGGGTGAGATGATGGCGGGCCGTGAGGCGCGAGTGACGTCCGCGGTGTCGCCGCCGAGAGAGCCGGAGGACGGGGCGGAGGCGCGGTTGCCGTTCTGGGTCCACCTGCCGGCGCGGCAGGTCCGCTTCGGCCTCGACCTGGCCGTGCTGGTGGGGGCGTTCGCCCTCGCCTACCTGCTCCGCTTCGAGTTCCGCATCCCGCCCAGCGAGCTGCACAACGGCGCGGTCCAGCTGCCGTACGTGGTGCTGATCCAGTTCGCGGCCCTGTTCGCCGCCGGGGTCTACTCGTTCGTCTGGCGCTACGTCGGCCTGGCCGAGGTGAAGGCGTTCCTCGGCGCCGCGTGGTGGTCGTTCCTGCCCATCCTGATGCTGCGGCTCGGTCTGCCGGAGCGGCTCATGCCGTGGCGGGTGCCGCTGTCGATCATCTTCATGGACACCGTCTTCGCCTTCGGCGGGGTGCTGGCGCTGCGGGTCTTCCGGCGGGTGCTGTACGAGCGCTACGAAGCCGAGCACGACTCGACCAACCGCCGGGGGGGGCCGCGCCGGGCGGTGCTGCTGGTCGGCGCCGGCCGGGCCGGGGTGATGGCGGCCCGCGAGATCCAGGGTCGCGGCGACATCGGCCTGGAGGTGCGCGGCTTCGTCGACGACGCCCCGGAGAAGCGGGGCACGGTGATCCACGGGGTCAGGGTCCTGGGCGCCACCCGCGACCTGCCGCGGCTGGTGGCGGAGCTCGGTGTCGACCACGTCATCATCACCATCGCCCGCGCCTCGCGCCAGGACATCCGCCGGATCGTGGAGATCTGCGAGCGGGTGCCGGTCAAGGCGCGGATCATCCCCGGCCTGTACGAGATCCTGGACGGCACGGTGGAGATCAGCCGCATCCGCGACGTCGACATCGAGGACCTGCTCGGCCGCGAGCCGGTGCAGCTCGAGCAGGACACGGTGGCCGCGTTCCTGGCCGGCAAGACGGTGATGGTGACCGGCGCCGGCGGCTCCATCGGCGCCGAGCTGGCGCGGCAGGTGGCGCGCTTCGGCGCCTCGACCCTGCTGCTGGTGGAGCGGGCCGAGTTCGCCCTGTTCGACGTCGACCGGGAGCTCGAGGCACGGTGGCCCGAGCTGCACCTGGTGCCGCTGGTGGCCGACGTCGGCGACCGCGAGCGGATGCGCGCCCTCCTCGCCGGTCACCGCCCGGCCGTGCTGATCCACGCCGCCGCCCACAAGCACGTCCCGCTGATGGAGTCGAACCCGACCGAGGCAGTCAAGAACAACGTGCTGGCGACGCGCGCCCTGGGCGAGCTGGCAGGTGAGGCGGGGGTCGAGGCCTTCGTCCTGGTGTCGACCGACAAGGCGGTGCGGCCGTCGTCGGTGATGGGGGCCTCGAAGCGGGTCGCCGAGCTGGTGGTGCAGGACCTCGACCGGCGTTTCGCGACCCGCTACGTGGCGGTGCGGTTCGGCAACGTCCTCGACTCGGCCGGCTCGGTGGTGCCGATCTTCCGCGACCAGATCCGCCGCGGCGGGCCGGTGACGGTGACCCACCCCGACATGGTCCGCTACTTCATGACCATCCCCGAGGCGGTGCAGCTGGTGCTGCAGGCCGGGGCGATGGGCTCCGGCGGCGAGATCTTCGTCCTCGACATGGGCGAGCCGGTGCGGATCCTCGACATGGCCAAGGACATGATCAGCCTGTCGGGCCTCAAGCCCTACGAGGACGTGGACATCGTCTTTTCCGGCGTGCGGCCGGGCGAGAAGCTGTTCGAGGAGCTGCAGACGGTCGGCGAGAGCATGACCACCACCCGCCACCCGCGGATCTTCATCGGCACCATCGCGGCGATGCCGGAGGAGAGCGTGCAGGCCGCGCTCGCGCGGCTCGCCGAGCTGGCCGTCGACGGCCGGGAGGGCGAGCTGCGGCGCTACCTCAACGAGCTGCTGCCCGAGGCGCGGCTGGCGGAGTAGCCCGCCGGCCGTGCCCGGGCGGCTGGTATCCTGGGCCGGGCAGAGGAGGCACGGGCGCAATGGGTCGGTACCTGGTGACAGGGGCGGCGGGGTTCATCGCCTCCCGCGTGTGTGAGCTGCTGCTGGCCGACGGCCACGACGTGGTCGGCGTCGACAACCTCAACCAGGCGTACGACGTGCGCCTCAAGGAGTGGCGCCTGGCGCGGCTCCAGGCGTTGCCCGGGTTCACCTTCCACCGTCTCGACATCTCCGACCGGGCCCAGCTCGAGGCGACGCTCGGCGGCCTCCCGGTCGTGGACGCGGTGGTCAACCTGGCGGCGCGGGCCGGGGTCCGGCAGTCGGTCGAGGACCCCTGGGTGTACGTCGACACCAACGTGACCGGCACCCTCAACCTGCTCGACCTGTGCGTCCGGCGGGGCATCGGCAAGCTGGTGCTGGCCTCGACCTCGAGCCTGTACGGCGCCTACAACCGGCTGCCCTACAGCGAGGACGACCCGACCGACCGGCCGCTGTCGCCCTACGCGGCGAGCAAGAAGGGCGCCGAGGCGCTGTGCCACACCTACCACCACCTGCACGGCCTCGACGTGACCGTGTTCCGCTACTTCACGGTCTACGGACCGGCCGGGCGGCCCGACATGAGCCTGTTCCGCTTCACCCAGTGGATCAGCGAGGGCCGGCCGGTGGTGGTGTACGGCGACGGCCACCAGTCGCGCGACTTCACCTACGTCGACGACATCGCCCGCGGCACCGTGCTGGGCCTGGCGCCGCTCGGCTACGAGGTGGTCAACCTCGGCTCCGACCGGCCGCACGAGCTGGCCGAGACCATCACCATGGTCGAGCGGCTGACCGGGGCGAGGGCGACCCTCGAGTACCGGCCCATGCACAAGGCCGACGTGCCCGCCACCTGGGCCAACGTCGACAAGGCCCGCCGCCTGCTCGGGTGGGAGCCCCGGGTCACGCTCGAGGAGGGGGTGGCCCGGCTGGTCGAGTGGTACAACGCCGAGCGCAGCTGGGCGAGCCAGGTCCGCACCGAGTAGCGGGGTAGCAGGCCGGGGCGACCGCCCCGCGGCCCGCCGCCGTCCCAGTTGGAGCGCGCGGCCCGCTGCGCTACCATGGGCGCGGCATGGGCAGGGGGTTGTCGAGAGCGGCGGCGGTGGCGTTGCTGGCGGGCCTGGTGGCCCTGGCGGCGCCGCCGGCGCGCGCCGACTGGGCCGCGGCCCAGGCGGCCTACGAGCTCGGCGACTGGGAGCGGGCGGCGGCCGGCTTCGAGGTCGAGGCCTCGTCGCGCCCCGATTACGCCCCGGCGCACCACATGCTCGGACTCTGCCGCCACCAGCTGCGCCAGTACCCGGCCGCGGTGGCGAGCCTGGAGCGGGCGGTGGCGCTGGCGCCGGCGGACCCGGCCTACCGTCTCGCCCTGGGTCGCTCGCAGCTGGCGGCGGGGCAGGTCGACGCCTGCCTCGACAGCCTGGTCGCGGTCGACCTCCCGGCCCTGCCCGAGGCGCAGCGGGCCGGCTTCGCCCAGCTGCTGGTGGCGGCGGCGAACCGCTCGAGCGAGGCGGGCCGGGCGGTGCCGGCGCTGGAAGCGGCGACCCGGTCGCTGCCGGCCGACCCGCTGCTGTGGAAGGCGCTCGGCCAGGCGCGGGCCTCGGCCGGCGACGACGTCGGCGCGTTCGGTGGCGAGCAATTGCTCGGCCTGGTCGAAGCC
>CAYTJW010000630.1:0-3782 GCA_964438135.1 uncultured Thermoanaerobaculia bacterium | reverse complement strand
CTCGGAGCAGGTGCCGGCGACGGTGACCGCTCCGCGGCGGCCGGCGCCGACGCTGGCGAGCCCCGGCGACCGGCCGGCCGCCAGCCGCCTCGTCGACGCGGCCTGGGCCAGCGACGGCGCCGTGACCGTCATCCGCGTGACCCTGGACGGCGACCTGAGCGAGGACCGCCTGGTGCGCGAGGAGCTGCGCAACCCGCCCCGGACGCTGTTCCGGTTCCTCGGCGTGGTCGGCCCGACGCCGGTCGTGCCCGAGGGCAGCGAGATCGCCAACGTCGCCGCCCTGCGGATCGGCTTCCGGCCCGAGGCCACGCCGCCGGCCAGCTTCGTCTCGGTCGAGCCGGCGCCGGGGGCGCGGGTCGGGGCCGTCCGGGTCGAGCGGCGCTTCGTGCTGGTCGAGGTCAGCCCGGCGCCCGCCGGCGACCCGCCGCCGTCGCGGTAGGCGCGACCCTGCCGCGGCCGCGGCGGAGCGCGTCAGGCCGACGGCACGACGCGGTTGCGGCCGTCGCGCTTGGCCTGGAGGAGGTTGGCGTCGGCGGCGGCGATGAGGTCGTCGACCGTGGTCCCATGGGCCGCGGTGTCCAGCTCGGCCAGCCCGATCGCGAGGATCATCCGCAGGTCGGCGGCCTCAGCCAGGGGGCTCTCCAGCTGCTCGACCGCGTGACGCAGCTTCTCGGCCACCCGCACCGCGTGGTGCAGGTCGGTCTCGGGCAGCACCAGCAGGAACTCCTCGCCGCCGTAGCGGCCGACCGCGTCGCTCGACCGCAGCGCGCCCTCGAGGACCTGGGCGACGCGCTTGAGGACCGCGTCCCCGGCGAGGTGGCCGAGGCTGTCGTTGACCCGCTTGAAGCGGTCGATGTCGGCCATGCCGACGGTGAGCGGGCGGCCGTAGCGGAGGGCGCGCTGCAGCTCGCGGTCGAGGTTGCCGAGGATCGCCTCACGCCGCAGCAGGCCGGTGAGGCCCTCGTACGTGGCGGAGGCGAACAGCCGCACGTTCTGCATGACCGTGCCGACCATCGGCGAGAGCAGGCTGAGGAGCTCCAGCTCCTCGGCCGCGAGGCGCTCGTCGCCGGACTTGGTGCCGAGCAGGAGGACCCCGGTCAGGGTGTCGCCGCTGGCCAGGCCGATGGCGAGGTAGGCCTTGAACGCGTCGAGCCGCTGGGCGAGGGCGGCGCTGTGGGGGGTGACCTGGTCGGCGCGGAGGACGCGGCGGGTGCGGTGCAGCATCGCCACCCCCGGGTCCGAGCCCTCGAGCAGGAAGGACTGGCCGTAGACCCTCTCGAGGTCGACCACCGACGACGCCTGTGTCATCAGCAGCCCGGTCTGGGGGTCGGCGACCAGCAGGGTGACCGAGGAGAAACCGAAGATCTCGCCCACCCGCCGGACCAGGTGGCGGCCGATCTTGGCCAGGTCGCCCTGGGCGGGCAGCTCGGCGGCGAGGTCGGCCAGGCTCTGCCGCATGGCCAGCCGCTCGGGGAAGAGGCGGCGGTCGACCCAGCGCTTGGCCGCGTTGCGGATGGGCACGAACAGGAGCCCGACCACCAGCATCACTGCCGAGGCGGCCCACACCGGGTAGGGGAACTGGCCGGCCTCGACCCGCCCCTCGAAGAGCACGCCGCCGAGGCTGATCGCGGCCCACAGCAGCAGGACCAGGGCGACGGTGACGGTCGAGTACACCACCCCCCGCTTGACCACCAGCTCGATGTCGAACAGGTGGTAGCGGAAGATGGCGACGAAGATCGCGATCGGGTAGACCAGCAGGGCGATCGGCTGGACCTGGCTGCCGACCCAGCCCGGCAGGGACCAGCCGCCCAGCTCGGCGGCCGCCAGGACGAGGACGTAGAGCGCCCAGGGACCGCAGGCGAGGAGGACGAGCAGCACCTGGTGGCGCTCGCGCGGCCGCTGGCAGGAGCGCAGCTGGGCGTTGAGGATGGCGACGATGGCCACGGCCCAGGCGAACAGGGACCAGTCGTCCAGGAACGCCCTGAGGGCGACCACCGGCCCACCCTCGAGGCCGCCGACAGTGACCGCCAGCGCGCTGGCCGCGGTGGCGACGCCCACGCCCAGGCCGGCGGCGTAGAACAGCCGGGTCAACCAGGGCCGCGACGCGTACCACGGCGCCGCGCGCGGGATGAGCGAGGTGAGGTGGAGCTCGAGGCCGGTCTGGAGGCCGACCACCAGCGGCATCAGGACGCCGACGGTGGACCCCCACTCGCCGAACCCGTACAGGCTGGTCGGGGTCGCCAGCTCGACGGCCACCAGCCCGCCGAACCCGAACAGCAGGGTGCCCCGGCGGTCCTCGGAGCCCTGGAGCAGGGCGAGCAGGCCGAGGGCGAGGTAGCCGAGGGCGGCGAGGGCGTTGAAGACCTGCTCGGTGAGGGGGAACGGCTGCCCGGGACGGACGAGCAGGGACAGCGCCTGGCCCTCCCGGAGCACGTCGAATCGGACCGGCCGGCCGTGCGCGAAGGCCTCCGCGCAGCGGTCGTAGTCCGCCTCGTCGCGGATCGGCCGGCCGTCGATCGCGGTCAGCACGTCGTCGACCTGGAGGCCGGCCCTCGCCGCGGCCTGGCCGTCGCTGACGAACGCCAGCCGGGGCGGCGCGCTGCCCTCGGCGAAGCCGACGCCCAGGAGGCGGTTGGAACGTCGCAGGTCGTCCCAGACGCGCAGCCCGAGCATGACCGCGACCAGCGCGGTCACGGTCGCGGCCAGGGCGAGCAGGGTCCTGCGGCTCACGGCGTGGCGTCTCCAGCGCGGCCGGCCGAGCCAGCGCAGCCGACCGCGGCCGGCAAAGTATAGCGCGGATGGCACGGCGGTTGCATTTTCGCGGGCGGAGCCAGACACTCGCCGTGGTTCGAGGTCGAGGCTCGTCGCGGGGGCTCGCATGCGCATCCAGACCCGTCTCTTTCTCGGCGTGGCCCTGCCGGTCCTGGCCCTGGTCGGCGTCCAGTGGTGGCTCCACCAGCGCCAGCTCGGGGCGCTGGAGCGCGAGCTGGGGGCGGTGGCGTCGAGCGTCGGCCGCGACCTCCTGGCCGAGTCGCTGCCGCTGCTGGCGCCGGTGGCCGAGGGCGGCACGGCCGACCCCGGCCACGGCGGCTTCGCCTGGGTCAGCCAGCTGCCCCCGGCAGGGGAGGACCACCCCGCGGCGGGCGGCGCCGAGCACGTCGAGATCGTCGTCATCACCGAGGGGAGCGAGACCGAGGCCGGCACCCTGACCCGGAGGGTGGTGCGGCGGCGGGTGGTCATGCCCTTGCCGGAGGGGGCCGGGAGCGCCGCGGTCGCCATGCCCGACGTCTCCAGCGAGACGGACCAAGTCCAGCGCCTCGAGCTGAAGGTGGAGCGGGGGTCGTCCCCGGGCGAGCGCTTCCTGGTCGTCCGCACCTCGCCCGGCGACGAGAAGCGGGTGCCGATCCCGGTCTCGGCCACGGCGCGGGTGGTGCGCTCCACCCTGCGCCAGGGCCTCGCCCTGAGCGCCGGCCTGCTGGTCCTCGGCGTGGTCGCCTCGGGGGTGGTCGCCCACCGCCTGGCGCGGCCGCTGCGAAGCCTGGCGCGCGGCGCCGAGGCCCTGGGGCGCGGCGAGCTCGGGGCGCGGGTGGCGGTGACCGCGAGCGGCGAGGTCGGCGACCTCGAGCGGGCCTTCAACCGCATGGCCGAGCAGCTCGAGGGGCTCGAGCGCGAGCGGGCGGAGTGGCGGCAGCGCGAGCACCTGGCCCAGCTCGGCGACCTGGCGCGGGGTCTCGCCCACACCCTCCGCAACCCGCTCAACACCCTCGGCCTGGCGACCGAGG
>CAYTJW010000629.1:0-3784 GCA_964438135.1 uncultured Thermoanaerobaculia bacterium | reverse complement strand
CTCCAGGTCGACCGTGACCGTTAGCCCATTCCCGCGCCGTGGAAATCCAGGCTAGGGCCCCTGGCAGGCGATGGCCAGAGCGTAGTCGTCCGTGGCGACCCAGACGAGGCCCTTGACCACCCACACCTCGTAGGTCCCGGACAGGGGCAGGGTCAGGCCCTCGAGCTCGGCCTGGCCGTCGCCGCCCGCGACCTCGCTGGCGGCGATCTGCCGGCCGGACGGGTCGTCGACCGCGAGGTAGAGCGAGCGGGAGGTCGTGCGGGCGACGAGGGACAGGACCTGGCCCGCCTCGCCGGCGAGGGTCACCCGCTCGCCCACCCGGTTGCCGGCCACCTCGCAGTCGCTCGGGCCGAGCGAGCCCGACACGGTCCGGCCGCAGGCCCCGGCCCGGGTGGTGCACGCCCGCTCGAGCCGGGTGGTGCCGGTGTTGTCGTCCCGGCTCAGCCAGTCCACGACCGCCACCAGGAGCTGGAAGTCGGTCGCCACCGGCCCGAACGCCTCGCCGTCGACCAGGGACCGCACCGCCAGCCGCCGGCTGCCCTCCTCCCGGTACATGGCCAGCACCTGCGGCGCGAGCTCCGGCCGCCCGAGGTCGCCGGTGGTCGCCACCGCCAGGCTCTCGAGCCCGGGCCGCGCCCACACCACCGGTCCCTCGAGCCGGTCGAACGCGACCGCGTTGGCGCGCGCGTCGAGGTCCAGGGTCACCGGCTCCGCCCCGCCGGTGAGCGACACGGCGACCGCGCCGGTGTTGTCGGCGGTGTCGAGCCAGTCCGGGATCACGCACCAGAGGCGCCCGCCGCCGGCCACGTCGCTGACGCTCTCGCCCACCGCCAGCACCGCGGAACGGAGCCGCCCGGCCGGGTCGTGGTACAGGCACAGCACCCGGATCGGCAGCTCGGGGCGGCCGAGGTCGCCGCTGCCGCTGACGGTCGCGGTCAGGGTGCCGGCCGGCAGGAGCTCGACGCCGACCGCCTCGGGCAGCCGGTCGAGGAGGACCGCGTTCCGCCGGTTGTCGAGCTCGACCTCGACCTCGAGGGAGCGCCAGCTCTCGACCGCGGGCACGTACAGCGGGTCGCCGCTCGCGTTGTCGACCACCGAGCCGTAGGCCTGGATCCCCTCCCAGCTCTCCCCGCCGGCCACCTCGAGGTCGACCCGGCAGTCGGTCCGGCCGGGCACGTGCAGGGCGGCGAAGACGTCGTTCACCTGCAGGTGCCGGCCGGGCGGGAGCTGGTAGGTGCGGCTGCCGAGCAGCACGCCGTCGCCCGCCACCAGCCGCAGCGCGACGTCGAAGGTCACGGCGTGGCCGGGGTTGACCATGCCGACGTTGGTCCGCCGCGCGGCGGAGCCCTCGACCCCGACGATGGTCCCCGACCGCAGCTCGGAGTAGTACGGCCAGCACTGCGCGGGGATGAGCTGACCGTAGGTGCCGGCCGGGGTCACGTTGTAGGTGCGGCTCGCGGCCAGGACCTCGCCGCCGGCCTCGACCAGCAGGGCGCCGCTGCCGCCCCGGCCGAGGCGGGTGACGACGTCGTCGAGGACCAGGGTGCCGTCGGTCGCGATGGGGAAGGAGGCGCTCGTCGCGGCCGAGCCGTCCGCGGGCAGGAACGTCAGCCGGACCTGCTCGACCGCCGACCTCCGCTGCAGCCACAGGTCGCTCTGCCAGTGGGTGCCGTGCGCCCCGGCGACCGCGGCCACCGCCGGCACGACCAGCGAGGCGCAGGCGTCGGTGGCCGGCAGGCCCGGCAGGAAGAGCGGGTCGGACGAGCGGTTGTCGACCACCGAGGCGTAGGAGAAGACCCGGCCGAGCCCGCGCAAGGTCACCGTCATGCTGCCGTGCGCCAGAGGCGGCGCGCCGAGGCGGGAGAACACGTCGTCGAGCTGGAGGAAGGAGCCGGCCGGGACGGTCACGGTCCCGGTCGCGACCACGGACCCGTCGCCGTCCACCAGCTCGAGGTCGACCTCGGAGTCGACGCCGAGCACCTCGACGAGGCCGACGTTGGTGCGGTAGTCCGCGTCGCCGGCGACGTGGAGGAGGGTGCGGACCGGGCCCTCCCAGACGTTGACGCCGGCGGCCCGGTGCCACCGCTCGGCCGGCACCCCCTCGCCGTAGCTGCCGGAGGGCGCCGCGGTCGAGGTCTGGGAGAGGACGACCAGCGGCCCGTACGGGCTCGCGAGCAGGGCGCCGCGGGCGCCGTCGAGACCGAAGGTCTCGAGGACCAGGTCCTCCAGGTGCAGGAGCTGCTGCGGCGCGAGCGACAGGTCGACCCGCCGCCCCTCGCCGGCGGCCTCGGGCACGAAGGTGAGCGCCACGTCGACCGGCTGCGCCTCGCGGCTCAGCAGCCAGAGGTCGGTGGCGAAGAGGGCATCGCCGACCCCGGGCCGGTGGGCGACGGCCGGGACGACCAGCGGGTCCCCCGTTGGCGGCGCCGCGAGCTCGGCCAGGGCGACCTCGAGGCTCGCGCTCCCGCCCTCGGGCGGCGAGACCCACAGCGCGCGCGGGCTGTACTCGGCGGCCCACTCCACCGACTCGGTCGCGCCGCTGCCCTGCCACTGCCCGACCAGCTCGC
Organism: uncultured Thermoanaerobaculia bacterium; assembly: GCA_964438135.1. Taxonomy (GTDB): domain Bacteria; phylum Acidobacteriota; class Thermoanaerobaculia; order Thermoanaerobaculales; family Sulfomarinibacteraceae; genus CAYTJW01. The sequence continues at coordinate 1,217 of CAYTJW010000629.1, read as the reverse complement.
TGGAGTAGACGGTGCAGCCCCCGCTCTCCCAGTAGCTGGTCCACAGCTCGAGGGACGAGCCCTGGCCCCCCGCGACGTCGACCCGGTAGGCGTGGTAGATCTCGGTGCCGAGCACCAGCCAGGTGGGGGCGTCGACGGTCAGCTGGGCCGTCTCCCCCGCCGGCACCACCTGCGCCCAGTCGAGGCACTCGTCGGGGTCGCCGGCCTCGATCCCGGCCCGGGCCAGCACGAGCGCGACCACCACCGGCACCGACCACGCCAGGAACCGCGACCACCGACGCCCGTTCATGGCTCACCGTCCCCCCTGCCGGCAGCGGCGACCTCTCACCCCGACCGGGGCTCGCGGGGACGGCGCCCCTGCCGGCGAGCTGCTCGGGAACCCGGTCCACCCCAGTGTAGCCCCTCGGACCCCCGCCGGCACCGGGCTGCAGGCGGGTCACGCCGGTTCGACCGGCCGCCGGCCGCTGTCAGCCCTCGACGAGGCGGGTCGCGGCCGCCGCCAGTCGGTCGCGGTGGCGGACCGCGAGGAAGGCGACGGCCGGGGCGAGGAGGCAGCCGACGAGCATGAGGCCGGCCACCATCTGCTCGTTGGTGCCGAGGTACTCGTTGGCGAGGCGGCTGAGGTCCATCCAGTGGCCGCCGCCCTTGGCGTCCTGGTAGTCGACGAGCTCCCCGTGGCTGGTCATCAGGCCGAGGCAGAAGCGGAGGTCGCTCAGGACGATGAACCACGAGACCATGGCGTAGAGCGGCCGTTCGGCCTCGAGCTTGCAGCCCGACCCGGTCATCGCCCGGTACAGGAAGAGGGCCGCGAACACCAGCTCCGAGCCGTGGCCGGCCGCGATCTGCAGCATCTCGTGCAGGGGGGTGAAGGCGAGCACGGCGTAGACGACGATGCCGCCGACCACCACCGCGCGCAGCCGGGCGCGCTCGCGGACCAGGTAGGCGAGGCCGCCCAGCCCGGCGAAGACGAGCACCACCAGGATCACCTTGCGGTCCTCGTGCACGGTCACCCCGCCGCCGTAGGTGAAGTCGAAGGCCGGGATGGCCGGGTAGCCGAAGGCCCAGGCCACCACCGCGTGACCGAGCTCGTGGACGAGGATCGTCAGGTAGCCCAGCACGAAGCGGGTGAACGGCACGAGGTAGACCACCAGCGCCAGCGCCCCCCCGATGGCGCGCGCCCGCCGGCCGGCGCGGTCGACGGCCGGGGGCGCGGCGGT
>CAYTJW010000628.1:0-3791 GCA_964438135.1 uncultured Thermoanaerobaculia bacterium | reverse complement strand
TGTAGGGGCTGAACTTGAGCCTCGTCTCGATGAAGTCGGGGGAGAAGGCGGCGCCGGTCTTGTTGCGGATGATCTCCTCCTTGCGGCCGATGATGACGAGATGTCCGTCGGCATCGAGGTAGCCCGCGTCTCCCGTTCGGAGCCACCCGTCACGAAAGGCCTCCTCGGTGGCCTTGTAGTCCTTGTAGTACCCCGTGAAGTTGGAGAGGCTCTTGACGAGAACTTCCTGGTCCTCGGCGATCCGCACCTCGGTGTCCGGCAGGGCCTTCCCCACTGTCTCGGGCTTCGCCTCGCCGTCGGGCTGCACCTGGAAGATGCCGCCCGCCTCGGTCAAACCGTAGCACTGCTTGAGGTTGAGTCCGCAGGCGCGGAAGAAGCGGATGACCTCGGGGCTGATGGGGTGGCCGCCCGTGTAGGCGGTCTTCAGTCCGAGGCAGCCCACGCGGTCCATGAGCGGCCGGTACACGAGCGATTCACCGACCCGCCGCAGGGCACGCAGCGCCGCCGCAGGGGTTTCCTTGGCCGACTCCGCGTCCACGGCCCGCTGTCCGATCCGCTCGGCCATCTCGAAAAGCTTGCGCTTGACAAAGCCGGCATCGGCCATCTTCACGCGGATCTTCGAGGCCAGGTCCTCCCAGAATCGCGAGGAGGATACGATGACGTCGGGGCCGATCTCCCGGAAGTCCATCTCGATCGTCTCGGCCGTCTCGGGGAAGTTCATCGTGAGGCCGCCCGTGAGCGTGATGCCCACGCCCCAGATCTGGTCGACGATCCAGGCCGGCGGCGTGATGGAGAGCCAGTTCGATCCGATGCCGATGGGAGTCGCCTCGAGCCACTTGCGCGCCATGGAGGTGTAGTTCCGGTGCGAGAGCATGGCCAGCTTCGGCAGCCCCGTCGTCCCCGAGGTCTGGATCATGACGGCCACGTCCTCGGGCCGACCGCGCCAGAGCTCCGACGGGAAGAGCTGGGGCTTCTCCCGTTCGAGCTCATCGCCCCGCTCCAGCAGCTCCCGGAAGCTCACGAGCCAGGAGTTGTCCCGGTAGTTCCGCATCCCCGTGGGGTCCACGTAGACGACGGTCTTGACGAACCCGAGCCTCGAGCGGGTCTCGAGGAGCTTGTCGACCTGCTCCTGGTCCTGCACGACCACCACCGCCGGCTGGAACCGCTTGAGCGCCTCGGCCAGCTCGTCGGCGATCGACGAGGTGAAGAGGTTCACCGTGACGCAGCCCACGGCCTGGGCCCCCAGCTCGCTGTAGAGCCACTCGGGGTGGTTGTTCATCACGATGGCCACGTTGTCCCTGCGCCGCACGCCCAGCCCGAGAAGCCCCAGCGCCGTACGCCGCACGTAGCCGAAGTACTCTTCCCAGTTCACCGTCTGCCAGATGCCGTAGGCCTTTTCCCGGATCGCGACGTTCCCCGCGCCCAGGCGTTTCGCCTGCTCGCCGAGAATCTGCGGAAGCGTGTACTTGCCGTACGCGTCGAGCACGGCCGCATCGAGCCCCGCCGGACCGTTTCCGTTTGTCCGTTTTTTCGGCACCGAGACGTTCATCGGCCACCCCCTGCGCGGGCCGGCTCGGCGGCTTCCCCGTCTCGGTCCCCGAGGTAGGCCCATACGACTTCGGGGTTGCCCTGGATCTCGTCCGGGGTCCCCTCGGCGAGCTTCTCGCCGAAGTTGAGGACCATGATCCGCTTCGAGATGCTCATGACAATCGACATGTCGTGCTCCACGAGGATCATGGTCTGCCCCCACGATTCCGAAAGCTCAAGGAGGAACCGGACCATGTCCTCCTTCTCCTCCAGATTCATCCCGGCGAAGGGCTCGTCCAGAACGAGCAGCTTCGGCTCGAGGGCGAGCGCCCGTCCCAGCTCCACGCGCTTGCGCATCCCGTAGGGCAGCGACCCCACGAGCTTCTTGCGGATCGCCTGGATCTCGAGGAAGTCGATGATCTCCTCGATGAGGCGCCTCTGCCGGATTTCCTCGTCTCTCGCCTTTGCGGAGAAGAGGGAGGCCGCAATCAGGCCGTAGCGGCAGTGCAGATGGCGGGCCAGCAGGAGGTTGGCCAGCACCGTCATCCCCGGGAACAGCTCGATGTTCTGAAAGGTCCTGCCGATCCCGTGCTGGATGTGCCGGTGCGTGTGGAGGGTCGAGATGTCCTTGCCGTTGAAGAGGATCCGGCCTTCCTGCGCCTTGTAGTAGCCCGTGATGCAGTTCAGCAGGCTCGTCTTGCCGGCGCCGTTGGGGCCGATGACGGATACGAGTTCGCCCGTGGAGACCTTCAGGTCCACGTTGCTGACCGCCGTGATGCCCCCGAACCGCAGCGTCAGGCGCTCGACGACGAGTTCCGCCTGCCGCTCCTGCGGCGGTCTCGTGGCGAATATGGAGGGTTCCCCCCGGTAGGCCTTCATGTCCCCTCCCCTACTTGAGGTGCCGGATCTTCTCTCTGCCGGGCGTGTAGAAGTCCGTGAGGGGCTTGAACGAGCCGTCTTCCCGGACCTGGACGATCCGCCCCCGGAAGGACGCCTCGTGGCTCGTCTTCGTGTACGTCACGGGAGGGACAATGCCGCCGAAGTCCTCGTTCGAGAAAGACTCCATGGCCTTGTTGATCGTCTCGCGATCCACCTTCCCGTGCTTCTGGTGGGCCCGCAGGGCGGCTCGCTCCACGATCATGCCCACGACGACGCCTTCCCAGTAGGCGGCATCGAAGCGGGTGACGGTCTTGTAGCGCTTCCAGAGTTCCTTGAGGGTGTCGATGCCGGCTCCCTTGTCGCCCGGCAGGCCGCCGGGGAACTGCATCTTCAGCCGGTCGCGGATGAGCCCTTTGCCCAATTTGAAGAAGTCGGGGTCCGTCGAGGTCCAGGTGCCGAAGAACTGCGGGCTGTACTGGATGCGGTCGGCGCTCTTGAAGGTTGTCACGATGGTGGCCGGCAGCATCTGCATGAAGACATACTCGGCGCCGTTCTTCTTGAGACGGAGCAGTTCCGTCGTCAGGTCGACGGTCTTCGGCGGGAACTCCTCGATGGAGACGAGGTTGATGTTGTTCGCCCTGGCGTACTCCTGGCTCGGCTTGTGGATGGAGCGGCCGTAGGCGTTGTTGTAGGTCAGGAGGCCGACCTTCGGAGGTTCCTTGCCCTTGTGGATGGACTTGATGTACTCGAGAACGGCGGCGCAGTCGAGACGGTAGCTTCCGAAGGGAAGGTACATGTAGTCGACGGGTTTCTCCAGCAGCTCCCAGCTCGTGGAGTAGTTGATCGTGGGGATCTTGTAGCCCTGGACGAGCGGCTTGGCCGCGAGCCCCTCACCCGCCCCCCAGGTAAGAATCATGTCGACCTTGTCCTGGATGGCGAACTTCTTGACCGCCGCCACGGCCTCGGGAACCTTGTAGCCCGTATCGACGAGGATCAGGTCGACGGTACGCCCCCCCACGCCTCCCTTGACCTCATTGACATAGCGGAGGTAGTCCTGCGTGCCCTTCGCGTGGTACTGGCCCCACGTGGATGCCGGGCCGGTGAGGTTGATGGCCGCGCCCACCTTGATCGGTGCCGCAGCCCATGCCGAAAGGGGCAGCGCGCTCATCGTCGCCGCCAGCAACCCTGCCATGACTTTCGAGATCGTTCCCTTCATCGTGCTTTCCTCCCCTGAAAATAAAAAAAGGCCGTGATGGTCACGGCCCGGTTCACAAAAAAGGCCGTGGGCAGCTTTGGTCTGCCCACGGCCCGGTTGATCAGTTGCAGTCAGGCGCTATGGGCAGACCTCCCTAAAGAAGCCAAAAAAGCTAAAAAAAGCGAAAAAG
>CAYTJW010000627.1:0-3793 GCA_964438135.1 uncultured Thermoanaerobaculia bacterium | reverse complement strand
AGGTCCGAACCGGCGCCGGCGGAGTTGCCGTCGCTGAAGGCCCGCGACCTGACCTTCCGCGCCGAAAGCGGGCAGACGAAGATCACCGCCAAGGGCCCGGCAACGGGAGTCATTGTCTATGAGTTTCGGATTGCGCACCGTTAGGTTGTTGGCAGCGCTGGCGGCCGCCGTCGCCGCCCTGTACCCGGAGCGCACCTCGGTGCTCGTGGGGACGGAGGCGACCGAGGAGCGCGCCCTCGCCGTGGGCCGCAGCGTCAGCGTGCTCCACCTCGCCACCCACGGCTACCTGGACGAGGAGTCCCCCCTGGAGTCGGGGCTCCTCCTGGCCGCCCCGCCGGCGGACGGGGAGGGTGACGGCCTGCTCCAGGCCTGGGAGGTGTTCGAGCGGTTGCGCCTCCGCGCCGACCTGGTCGTGCTCTCCGGCTGCGAGACCGGGCTGGGGCCGGAGCTGGGCGGGGAGGGCCTGCTCGGGCTCAGCCGCGCCTTCCAGTACGCCGGCGGGCGGTCGGTGCTGGCGTCGCTGTGGGGCGTGCCCGACCGCTCGACCGCGGAGCTGATGGGGCGCTTCTACCGTGGCCTGAAGGCGGGCCTGACCAAGGACCGGGCGCTCCAGCAGGCCCAGGTCGACCTGATCGGGGGGGCGGCGGCGGCCGACGGGGGTGACGATTCCCCCTCGCAGCCCTTCTCCTGGGCCGCCTTCCAGCTCCTCGGCGACTGGCGGTGAGCTCGCCGGCCTCCCACCGGAGGAAGGCAACGAGCTGCTGGCGAAAGAAGGACGAGACGCGGCCGTGGTGCCGCGACGGGCCACTCGGGCTCGTGACCGGGGTCAGCGCACGACGCTGTAGACGAAGCTCGCCTTGGGCTGGCGCAGCATGCGCTCGGCGATCAGGGCCTGGGGAACGACCGTGCCGTCGACCAGCTCGGCGCACAGCTTCTCGGCCGCGGCACGGTCGCCGCGGGCCTTGACGCCCCCCACCAGCCGCATCAGCTCCTCCACCGCCGCCGGCACCTTGGCCAGATCGAGGGTGAAGGCGCCGCGGTCGGAGCCGTTGGCGGCCGGGGCCTGAGGGTCCCAGCGCAGCGCGCCCTGGCGGAGGAGGTGGCCGACCTGGATCGCGGCCAGCTGGCTGTACGGCTTGCGCTGGCCGCCGTCCGAGTACATGCCGCGCGAGATGTGGCCGAAGGCCCACACCAGCGAGTCGACGTAGCTCTGCCGGGCGAGCTCGTCCGAGATCACCCCCTTGGCGCGCAGCAGCTCGAGGTACCACAGGGCCGCGGTCTGCGCCTTGAGCTCCTCGAGCGTCGACGCCAGGCCGCCGCCGAAGACCTCGCCGTCGTTCTTGCCGTCGACCCGGTACTCGTGAGCCGGCCCGAGGTTGTGGGCGGCCTCGTGGAGGATGGTGGCGAGCTGGCCGGGCACGCCCCGGTCGGTGTAGTCGGCGAGGGTCGCCGGCGACAGCAGCGCCGCCGCCTGGGCGCGGCGGATGGCGAGGCTGTCCGGGTCGGTGTAGAGGTTGGTCATGACCACCGTCCGGCCGCGCCCCTCGTTCGCCACCGGGCCCCAGTTGGGCAGGCTCTGGCCGAGGGTGGCGCCGAACGGCTCGCGGTCGTTGCCGGCGTTGGCCACGATCTGGACGAAGTCGGGCAGCTGGAACGACACCTGGCGGGCGGCGTAGGGCGGGCCGACCAGCGCCGCCAGGCGGTCCTCCATCTCCTGACGCAGCGGGGTGAGCCTGTCCTGCCACTCGAGCGAGGCCCGGTCGATGCGGGCCAGGGTGAGGTGGAAGCCGGCCTTCTGGCTGCACGGGTCCCAGTACACCTCGTCCGGCGCCACCCGCAGGTACCACGACGAGTTGCGGGCGCCCATCCTCGCCCAGGCCTCGTCGGCGCCGCGCCAGTCGTTGGAACGGAATCCGGCCGCCGCCGCCCGCAGGTAGGTGCGCAGCGCCTCCTCGGCCGGGTCCTGGAGGTCGCGCGCGGCCGCCTCGAGCTCCGCCGCCACCGCCCCCATCTCGTCGGCCCAGGCCTCGCTGTACGGCACCGCGACGAGCGCGCTCGACCGCTCGCGGACGACGGTGAAGGGGTCGAGCAGGCGGGCGGCGTCCGGCAGCCCCTCGAGCCGGGCGCAGAAGTCGCCCTGGTCCTGCAGCGCCGCCGGGTAGGCGTCCACCCGCCGCCGCGCCACCCCGGGACTGGCCGTGCAGGCCTCGTTCTGCTCGGTCGCCGGCGCCGCCCCGCGCGGCCCCCAGTTGCGCCGGAACATGCGCCGGCTGGCCGGGTCGTCGGCCGGCACCCTGGCCTCCAGGGCGGCGGCGCCGCACTGGCGGGCGTAGAGGCGGTCGACCAGCTCGGCCGCCCGCAGCATGCGGCGGGCGAAGGCACGGTGGTCGGCGGGCAGGCCGGAGAGGTCGGACGCGACCAGGGTGGCGATGCCGGCGTCGAGGTCCTGCCGCACCAGCCGGCGGCGCTCGACCTCCTTCGGGTCGAGCCCGGCGGTGACGACGTCGGCGCGGCCGGCCTCGACGACGATCGCCTCGTAGGCGGCGAGGAAGGCGGGGGTGAAGCGGCCCTCGCTCACCCACACCTCCTGGTGGCCGTAGAGCTCGAGCGCCGCCACCTCGCCGGGCTCGACCGCGCCGTTGCCGCTCGCATCGGCCACCCAGAACAGGGGCAGGTCGAGGCGCACCGCGGCGCGGTTGAAGGCCAGCCGCTCGACCCGGTCGAAGCGGGGCGCGGGGGCGGGGGCCGTCGCCGCCAGGGCGACGGACGACGCCAGCAGGACGAGGACGCAGGGGGCGGCCGGGATCGCGCTCATGGGCTCCTCCACGCCCGGGCCGGCGCCCCGAGAGCAGCGCGCGGCCGGGCCAGGGAATGGTAGCGCGTCCGGCGCGGAGGTGGGGTATCATCCCCGGCCGTATGCTGCTCGCCATCACCCGCCAGGTCAGCCCGTCCATCGCCCGCTGCGAGCTCACCCACGTCGACCGGCTGCCGATCGACGCCGCCCGCGCGGCCGAGCAACACGCCCGCTACGAGCAGTGCCTGCGCTCCCTCGGCTGCACGGTCGAGAGCCTGCCGGCCGAGCCCGACCTGCCCGACTCGGTGTTCGTCGAGGACACGGCGGTGGTGGTCGACGAGCTGGCGGTGGTGACGCGCCCCGGCGCCGCCTCGCGCCGGCCCGAGACCGCGTCGGTGGCGAGGGTCCTGTCCCGCCTCCGGCCCACCGTGCCGATCGAGGACCCGGGCACCCTCGACGGCGGCGACGTCCTGCGCCTCGGCCGCCGCCTGCTGGTCGGCCTCTCCGGGCGGTCCAACCCGGCCGGGGTGGAGCAGCTGCGCGGCGCCCTCGCCCCGCACGGCTACGCGGTCGAGGCGGTCGGGCTCGGGCCCTGCCTGCACCTCAAGTCGGCCGTCACCCAGGTGGCGCCCGACGCCCTGCTGCTCAACCCCGCCTGGGTCGACCCGGGGCTCGCCGCCGGCTGGCGGGTGGTGGAGGTCGACCCGGCCGAGCCGAACGCCGCCAACGCCCTCATGGTCGGCGGCGCGGTCGTCATCCCGGCCGCCTACCCGCGCACCGCGGCGCGGCTCGAGCGGGCCGGCGTCGCCCTGACCGTGGTCGAGCTCTCCGAGCTGGCCAAGGCCGAGGGCGCCGTCACCTGCTGCAGCCTGATCCTGGAGAGCTGAGCCGGCGTCGACTCGCCCCCGGCCGGCAGCCGGTGGCGCCACACGGCGACCGCGCCGAGGGCCAGCAGCAGGGCGAGGTAGGCCGCGACCGCGCGCAGCCAGCGCCGTGAGC
>CAYTJW010000626.1:0-3796 GCA_964438135.1 uncultured Thermoanaerobaculia bacterium | reverse complement strand
GGGCTGGCGCTGCTGGCCGTGGCCGCGCTGGTCGGCTGGCTGCTGCTCTGGAGGCGGCGCCGCCCGCGAGGAGCGACGGCGCCGCCCGCCGACGAGGCGGTCACCACCCCCCTCGCCGACCTGCCCAGCCTCGGCCGCTACCGCCTGCAGGCGGTGCTGGGCCGGGGCGGCATGGCCACAACCTACCGGGCGCGGCGGGACGACGGCGTCAGCGTGGCGGTCAAGGTGCCGCACGAGTTCTGCCTGGCGGACGGCACCTTCGTCACCCGCTTCGTCCGCGAGGGCCGGCTCGGCGAGCAGCTGCACCACCCCCGCATCGTCCGCATCCTGGAGGCGGGCGAGGCCGGCGGCCGCCCCTACCTCGCCATGGAGCTGATCGAGGGCCGGACCCTCAAGCAGGTGCTGCGCGAGCGGGGCGCCCTGCCGCCCGGCGAGGCGCTGCTGGTGGTGCGGGACGTGGCCGAGGCCCTCGACTACGCCCACGCCAAGGGTGTGGTCCACCGCGACCTCAAGCCCGACAACATCATGGTCCTGCCCTCGGGCGAGGTGCGGGTGATGGACTTCGGCATCGCCCGCCTGGCCGGGCAGGAGGCGCTGACCGACTCGGCCCTGTTCCTCGGCACGCCCCTCTACGCCGCCCCGGAGATGGTGGACCCACGGGCGGTCGACCACCGGGTCGACCTGTACGCCCTGGGGATCATCCTCTTCGAGCTGCTCCAGGGCGACGTGCCCTTCCGCGCCGACTCCCCGCTCCTGGTCATCGGCATGCACCAGGAGCGGCCGCTGCCGCGGCGGGAGGACCTGGCCCGACCGGTCTCGCCCGAGGTCTGGGCCCTGGTCGAGCGGCTGTGCGCCAAGCAGCCCGCCGACCGCTACCCCTCGGCCCAGGCACTCCTCGTCGAGCTGGGGCGGGTGCTTCAGGGGCTGTGACACCGCCGGGCGGGCGTGCCGCCCGCCGCGCCGGAGCGGGGTGCGCCCCTACCCGGCGCCGGCCGGTCGGCGCGCGGCCGCCGCCCGCAGACCCAGCTTGATCGTCTCACCGATCGCGAGCGGCAGCGCGGACAGGGCCAGGACCAGGCCGAGGTCGCTGCGGTCGAGGGCGACGGTGTGGAACACCGGCCGCAGGAAGGGCACGTACACGGCCATGACCTGCAGCGCCACGCCGACGGCGATCGCCCCCCACAACGGCCGGTTGGTGAGCAGGCCGACCTGCAGGATCGAGCGCGTCTGGCTGCGGCAGTTGAAGGCGTGGAACATCGGCGACAGCGACAGGATGGCGAAGGCGAGCGTGCGGGCGCGCGCCAGCTCCGCCGAGTGCTCGTCGAGGTGGGCGCCGCCGCCGCCGGCGGCGAGGGAGAAGGCGAGCAGCGACGCGACGCCCATGACGACCCCGACCCCGAGCATCGACAGCCACTCGCGGCGCGGCATCAGGCTCGAGCCGGACGGCAGCGGCGGGCGGAGCATCTGCTCGGGGTCCTTGGGGTCCACGCCCAGCGCCAGCGCCGGCAGGCCGTTGGTGATGAGGTTGATCCACAGGATCTGGATGGGGGTCAGCGGCGCCGCCCAGCCGAGCAGCGAGGCGGCCAGCACCATGAGCACGATGCCGGCGTTCGAGGACAGCAGGAAGTAGATGAACTTGCGAATGTTGGCGTAGATGGCGCGGCCCTCCTCGACGGCCGCGACGATGGTCGCGTAGTTGTCGTCGGCCAGCACCAGGTCGGCCGCCTCCTTGGTGACCTCGGTGCCGGCCCGGCCCATGGCCACGCCGATGTGGGCGCTCTTGACCGCCGGCGCGTCGTTGACGCCGTCGCCGGTCATGGCGCAGACCCGGCCGCGCGCCTTGAGCGCCTCGACGACGCGCAGCTTGTGCGCCGCCGTGGCGCGGGCGACGATGGCCACCCGGTCGATGCTGCCGGCCAGGGCCTGGTCGTCCATGCGGTCGACCTCGGCGCCGGTGAGGACCAGGTCGCCGGGGCGGAAGAGGCCGATCTCCTGGCCGATGGCGCGGGCCGTCGCCGGGTGGTCGCCGGTGATCATCACCGAGCGGATGCCGGCGGTGTTCGCCAGTTGGAGGGCCGGCCCCACCTCGGGGCGGGGCGGGTCGACGATGCCGACCAGGGCGACGAAGGTGAGCACGCTCTCCCAGCTCGCCGGGTCGGGGTCGTCGGGCGGTTGGGTCCGCACCGCCAGCGCGACGACCCGCATGGCCCGGCCGGCCCACTCCGCGGCGAGGTCGAGGATGGCCTGGCGGTCGGCCGCGGCGAGAGGTCGCGACCCGCCGCCCTCCTGCAGCCTCTCGGACTGGGCGAGGAGCACCTCCGGGGCGCCGCGGGTGAAGGCGACCCGCCGCCCCTCCTCCTCGACGATGACGGTGGCCATGCGTCGCGACGACGTGAACGGCACCTCGCCGGCGACGACGCCGTCGTGTCGAGCCAGCTCGCCCTTGTGGGCGAGGATCAGCAGCGCCGCGTCGGTGGGGTCGCCGGCGACCGTCACGCGGCGGTCGTCGGCCTCCGGGTCCCGGCTGAGCCGGGCGCCCGAGGCGTGGGAGGCGGCGTGCAGGGCCACCTTCAGGGCGGGGTCGTTCTCGGCCGCCACCGGGTCGCCGGAGGGCTGCCGGCAGATCGCGCCGACCAGGGAGCGGCCCTCGCCGCCGACCTCGTAGCAGGCCCCGCCGGCCCACAGCCGGCGCACGGTCATGGCGTTCTGCGTCAGCGTCCCGGTCTTGTCGGTGCAGATCACCTGCGCGCTGCCCAGGGTCTCGACCGCCGGCAGCCGCCGGACCAGGGCGTTGCGTCGCGCCATGCGCATCGTGCCCAGCGCCAGGACGATGGTGGTGATTGCCGGCAGGCCCTCGGGGATCGCGGCGACCGCCAGCGAGACGGCGACCAGGAACATCTGCCGGACGCTGGAGCCGGACAGCAGCCAGCCGGCGGCGAACACGACCAGCGAGACCAGCACGCAGCCGATCACGATCTGCCCGCCGAACTGGTTGAGCTGCCGCTGGAGCGGTGTCGCCTCCTCCTCGACCTCGGCCAGCATGCCGGCGATCGCCCCGAGCTCGGTGAACATGCCGGTGTTGCAGACGACCCCGCGCCCGCGGCCGCGGGTCACGGAGGTGCCCATGTAGGTCATGTTGAGGCGGTCGGCCAGGGCCGTGTCCGGCGCCAGCAGGAGCGAGGCGTCCTTCTCGACCGGCACGGACTCGCCGGTCAGCGACGCTTCCTCGACCTCCAGGTCGGCGGTCTGGAACAGGCGCAGGTCGGCGGCGACCCGGTCGCCCTCCTCGAGCAGGACGACGTCGCCGGGGACGAGCCGCGCCGCCGGCAGCTCCATCACCACGCCGTCGCGCAGGACGCGCGCCAGCGGCGCGGTCATCTCCCGCAGCGCCGACAGCGCCTTCTCGGCCCGCTTCTCGTTGACCAGGCCGAGCACCGCGTTGACGACCACGATCAGCAGGATGGCGATCCCGTCGCCGAACCGGGCGAGGAAGGAGGCCCCCGGCTCCGGGGCCACGATCGACAGCACGGTGGCGATCACCGCGGCCCCGAGCAGGGCCAGCACGGTGGCGTCGGAGACCTGGGCGAGGAGGCGCTCCCAGGTCGAGGGCGGCCGCCTCTCGGCCAGCGCGTTGGCGCCGAGACGGTCGAGGCGCTCGGCCGCGTCGGGGCAGGCGAGACCGCGCTCGAGGTCCGACCACCAGTAGGCCGCGACCTGCGCCGGCGGCGCCGCGTGGAACGCGCGGCGGCGGGGGTTGGCGGGCTGGGACGGGAGGCCGCCGACCACGGCGGCCTCG
>CAYTJW010000625.1:0-3803 GCA_964438135.1 uncultured Thermoanaerobaculia bacterium | reverse complement strand
AGCCGGCTGGCGGCCCCGCCGGGAGGTCAGCTCGCTGGCCGTCCTGCCGCTCGCCGACCACTCGCCGGAGCCCGCCGGCTACCTCGCCGACGGCATGACCGAGGCGCTCATCGCCGAGCTGAGCCGGATCCACTCGCTGGCGGTGATCTCGCGCACCTCGGTGATGCGCTACCGCGACACCGACGAGGCGGTGCCGGAGATCGCGGCCGAGCTCGGCGTGGACGCCATCGTCGAGGGCTCGGTCGCCCGGGTGGACGGCCGGGTGCAGGTGACCGTGCAGCTGATCGACGGCCGCACCGACCGCCACCTGCTCGCCCGCACCTTCGACCGCCAGCTCGGCGACCTGCTCGCCTTCCAGCGCCAGGTCGCCCTGGCGGTCGCCGACGAGGTCCACGCCACCTTGAGCCCGGAGGAGCGGCAGCGGCTGGAGAAGGCCCCGCCGACGGTCGAGGCGGCGGTGCTGGACGAGTACCTGCGCGGCCGCTACGAGCTCAACCGTTTCACCGAGGAGAGCCTCGTCGCAGCCATCGGCCACTTCGAGCGGGCGGTGGCGGCCAGCCCCGACTACGCCCTCGGCCACGCGGCGCTGGCCGAGACCCACATCCTCCGCGCCAGCTTCATGCTCCGCCCGGCCGAGGTCGACTTCGAGGCGGCCCGCGCCGCCGCCCTCGAGGCGCTCGAGCTGGACCCGACCCTGGCCGACGCCTACACCTCGCTCGCCATCGTCGCCGCCGAGCACGACTGGGACTGGCAGCTGGCGGCGGCCCACTTCCAGCGCGCGCTCGAGCTCGGCCCATCCTCCGGCCGGGCGCACGAGCGGCTGTCGCAGCTCGAGACCTGCCTCGGCCGGCTCGACAACGCCCTCGCCCACGCCCGCCGCGCCCGCGAGCTCGACCCGCTGTCGCCCACCGCCGGCAGCGTCCTGGTCCGCACCCTCTACTTCGCCCGCCGCTACGAGGAGTGCGTCACCGAGGGGGACAAGGTCCTCGCCCTCGCGCCGACCCTCGGCGTCGCCGAGGGCTTCCAGGGCATGTGCCTGGAGCGCCTCGGCCGGCACGGCGAGGCGGTCGCGCGCCTCACCAGCAGTGCCGAGCACCTCGGACTGCCTGCCGAGGAGCAGCCGGAGATCGGCTTCACCCTCGCCCGCGCCGGTCACGAGGCCGAGGCCCGCGCCATGCTCGCCCGCCTCGAGCGACAGCGGGCCGAGAGCTACGTCCCGGCCATGGCCCTGGCCCTGGTCCACCTCGGCCTCGGCGACGACGACCAGGCCATCGCCCTACTCGCAACCGCCCGCCAGGAGCGGGAGCCGTGGATGCGCTACGTCGCGGTCGACCCCCGCTTCACCGAGCTGGCGGACCACGCCAGCTTCATGGCCATCCTCGACCGGATGAACCTGCCCCGCCCGCGGCGCTAGCCCGCCGCCCTGGCCCTCGGGCCTCGCGCGAGGGCGCGGCGGCGGCGCTCGCGCAGGCGGATGCCGAGCCCGGGTCGGGTGACGACCGAGACCAGGCGCCGCTCGTGTTCCACCACGAACGCCAGTCGCCGAAGCGCCTCGACCGCCGGCCGGTCGTGTCCCGCGACCCCCCCCTCGGTGCAGGGCAGGTCGAGCCGACGGAGCGCGTCCGCCTGTGGCGGCGTCAGGACCGAGAAGCGCTGCCGGGCGACGCGGCGGGTGTCCTCCACCAGCTCGAGGCCGTCGCCGAGCGGCACCGCTGCCAGCCGCGGCGGCCGCGCCCCCTCCACCCACGCCCGCTGCCAGCCGCTCACCGCGGCGCGGAGCTCGTCGAGGAGCGGCGGGTCGTCGAGCAGGCCGCTCGGCACCTCGGCCTCGAAGTGGCTCGCCAGGTCCGCGACCCGCGCCCCCGGCGGCAGCAGGCGCGAGTAGGCGGCCCACGGCCGCACGTCGCGCAGGCCGAAGCGCTCGGGCCGGTCGAAGTAGGGGCTGAAGCGGTCCACCCGCACCGGGCCGCAGGCGACCGGGGGCTGGAGGTGCTCGACCGCCGGCAGCAGTCGGAGGAGCGCCCGGTAGTCGGCCGCGCTCTCGCCCGGCACGGCGAGGAGCAGGTTCCAGGTCGCGGCGAGGCCGCGCGAGGCGCAGTCGCGCAGGAAGACCAGGTTGCGCACGCCCGTGGTGCCCTTGCCGAGGCGGCGCAGGACGCCGCTCGCGAGCGACTCGATGCCGGGCTGGATGCCGGCGACGCCGGCCAGCACCACGAGGTCGAGCTCCTCGGCGGTGAGGTCCGGCCGCACCTCCCAGAACAGCTCGAGGTCGCGGGGCCGCTCGGCCAGGGCCGGCAGGAGCCGCTGCAGGGCCGTCTCCGGCAGCAGGTTGTCGGTCAGCTGGAAGCGACGCACCCGGTGCCGGTCGGCGAGCTCGTCGAGCTCCGCCAGCACCCGCTCGGGGGCCTTGGCGCGGTGGCGCCGGAGCGGCCCGTCGAGGCCGCAGAACGAGCACGGGTGGCGCTCGCCCCAGCGGCAGCCGCGCGAGCCCTCGACGTGCAGCCAGGCCGGCAGCGACTCAGGCAGCCGGCCCGCGGCGACCAGCGGCGCGAGCTGGGTGAAGTAGTCGCGGTAGTCGGGCGTCCGAGCGCGGTCGAGGTCGTCGAGCGGCGGGCAGACCACGACCCGCGTCGACGGTCTCCGGCCGCGGTCGAGGTAGTCGACGCACAGCTCGACGAAGACCTCGTCCGCCTCCCCGGCCACGGCGAGGTCGACCGCGTCGCACAGCTCGACCGTGGCCTCGGCCATCGGCCGGGCCAGGTTGGGCCCGCCCAGCACCACCAGCAGCTCCGGTCGCCGCTCCTTCAGCCACCGCGCCAGGGCCAGGCTGGCGAGGACCTGGCGGTAGGCGGAGCCGATGCCGACGATCCTCGGCTCGGCGGCGAGGATCGCACCGCCGAGCTCGTCGAGGACCGGCCCGACGTGGTCCAGACAGGCCTGCACCTCCGCCACCTGCGCCGCCGAGGCGGGGTCGAAGATCTGGGCGGGACCGGCACGGAGGGAGCGCGGCCCGACCGCGGCGGCCAGGTGGCGGGCGACGAAGGTCGGCGCCGGCTCGCCCGCGAGCAGCTCGGGGAACGCCGCCGCCGCGAACAGGGCCTCGCCCGGCAGGGCCTCGCTCGAGGCCCGCGCCAGCCGCTCGTTGACCTCCAACCCGACCCGGGCGGCGAAGCGGAGGGTGCCGTACAGGACTGCCACCCCCACGCCGCGGGCGGCGAGGCCGGCGGCGAGGAGGCTGGGGCCGAGGGCCGGCGAAGAGGCGCTCGCGACCGGCGGCACCACCAGCACCACGTCCCGCTGCCCCGGGGCGAACGGGATCGCGACTCCGGCGCCCGGCGCGCGCAACCGCTATGCCGGGACGATGAAGGGCACGATGCCGCCGTCGAAGGCCTGGGCCTCGAGCAGCGCGGTCGTGAGCGCCTTGCGGATCAGCTCCGCGTCCTCGGCCTTGATCGGGTGACCGAGCCGACCGAGGGCGCGCACCGGGTCGTCGGCGAGCTCGCGCCGGAACTCCTCGTCGGTGTTGAGAAGCCGGGTCAGCTCCTGGGCCAGCTCGAGCAGGCGGGCGGTGTCCCTGGTCTCCATCCTCTCCTCCGTCTCGGGTGTTGTCGTCGCGTCGCACGCAGCGTACCGCAGCCCCGCCCCCGCCGCCAGAGGCCGGGCCTTGCGCCGGCCCGCCCCCGGCGCCTACCCTCTCCGCGTGGGACGGGCGGTCGAGGCGCTGCTGCGGGTGCCCGAGCTAGCCGGCGCGACTCCCTGGCTGCGCTTCGCCGACCCGGCCGGGGTGCTCGCGGCAGCCGCCG
>CAYTJW010000624.1:0-3813 GCA_964438135.1 uncultured Thermoanaerobaculia bacterium | reverse complement strand
CGGCGACGGCCGGGCGCTGTCGGCGAGCTTGCCGAACACGACCCCGCACCGCCCGCACTCGGCGTTCCCGTCAGCCTGCTCGACGCCGCACCTCGGGCACTGCACGGCTGCCTCCCAGCGCCGATGCTAGCACGCGATGCGGCCCGGTCGCGCTCCGAGCCGGCGGCGGCGCGGGCCGCCCCCTCAGCCCAGCTGCCTGACCGCCTGCTTGAGGTCGTCCACCCGGTCGGTCCTCTCCCAGGTGAAGCCCTCCTCGTCGCGGCCGAAGTGACCGTAGCTGGCGGTCGACTGGTAGATCGGCCGCAGCAGGTTCAGGTAGCGGATGATCCCCCGCGGGGTGAGGTTGAAGACCTCGCGCACCGCCGCGGTCAGCCGCTCGTCCGGCACCTCGCCGGTACCGGCGGTGTCGACCAGCACCGACACCGGGTCGGCCACGCCGATGGCGTAGGCGAGCTGCACCATGGCCTCGCGCGCCAGGCCGGCCGCGACCAGGTTCTTGGCCACGTGGCGGGCCATGTAGGTGGCGGAGCGGTCGACCTTGGTCGGGTCCTTGCCCGAGAACGCGCCGCCGCCGTGCGGCGCCCAGCCGCCGTAGGTGTCGACGATGATCTTGCGGCCGGTCATGCCGGTGTCCGACTGCGGCCCGCCGATGACGAACAGGCCGGTCGGGTTGACCAGGAAGCGGGTCCCGCCGTCGAGCAGCTCGGGCGGCAGCACGGCCTTGCCGACCACCTCGATGATCTCGTTGCGGGCGGCCTCGGTGATGCACGTGCCGGTGGCGTCGACGATGTCCTCGGTGTGCTGGCAGGAGAGGACCACCGTGTCGATCCGCTGCGGCTTGCCGCCCGAGTACTTGACCGTGACCTGCGACTTGCCGTCCGGGCCGAGGTAGGGCAGCAGCCCGGCGCGGCGCACCTCGGCGAAGCGGCGGGTGAGGCGGTGGGCGAGCACGATCGGCATCGGCATCAGCTCGGCGGTCTGGTCGCAGGCGTAGCCGACCATCAGCCCCTGGTCGCCGGCGCCGCCGGCGTCCACGCCCTGGGCGATGTTGGGGGACTGGCGGCCGATGGCGTTCAAGATGCCGCAGGTCGAGAAGTTGAAGCCGTACTTGGCGTCGGTGTAGCCGATGCCCTTGACGACCCCGCGCACCAGGTCCTGGACGTCCACCCAGCCCTCGGTGGTGATCTCGCCACCGACGATCACCAGGCCGACGGTGATGAAGCTCTCGCACGCCACCCGGCTCCTGCCGACCTGGTCGTGCTCGAGGTCGAAGCGCAGCACCTCGTCGAGCACGGCGTCGGAGATCTGGTCGCAGACCTTGTCCGGGTGCCCCTCGGTGACCGACTCGGACGTGAAGACGTAGTCACTGTGGTTCGCCATCAGCTCATCCCTCCCTGTCGCACTCGCTGGTGAAGCTCGTGGTCTCGCGGCTCTCCCGCGCCGGTCGCGACCGGCGGCGGCCGCTACGGCGGGGTCACTCCCCGCCCCCGGGTTCCAGGTCGCATCGTCCGCTCCCTCCGGCACCGGGAGGAGACGACGTCGATTCGTGCGGCGCTCTTCCCCGAAAACCAGACGACCCGCGCCCCCGGCATCGGGAGTGCGGGTCACCGCACCGGACCTTTGGTTGTCGCGCCGGCTCCAGGCCGCCGCGGCCGCATCCCCGCCCGGGGCGGGAAGCACCTTGGGAGTCCGAAACCCAGGTTGCCGAGCCCCTCTTCGGGGCCGCTCCCGATGCCGCCGCCAGTGTGGCGCAAGCCCGGCTCGAGGTCAAGCTGTCGGCGGCGCGGGGACGCCGCCCCCGGCCGGGGCGACGAGCTCGCCGACGCGGCGGACGAGGGCCTCCTCCGCCACCGGCTTGACGAAGAACTCGTCCACGCCGAGGGTCGCCGCCAGCTCCCGGTCGGCGACCTGGCTGACGACCACCACCGGGATGCCGCGGGTCGACGGGTGCTGCCGGAGCCGCCGCAACACCTCCCAGCCGTCGACACCGGGGAGCAGGAGGTCGAGGGTGATCAGCGCCGGCGGGTCCCGCTCGACCCTGCCCAGGGCGTCCTCCCCCCGCCTGACCTGCTCGGTCTCGTAGCCGGCGGCGCGCAGGGTGAGGGCGAGCAGCTGGGCCGCGTTGGGGTCGTCCTCCACCACCAGCACCCGGGGCCGGGCGGCCGCGGACATCGCGGCCGGGACAGGGCTCACCGCCAGCCGGGCGCCGGACGAGGCCGGGGCCGCCACCGGCACGAAGACGCTGAAGGTCGACCCCCGGCCCGGCTCCGAGTCGAGCGCGACCGCGCCCCCCAGCAGGTCGAGGGTCTTCCGGACCAGCGCCAGGCCGAGGCCGGCGCCCTCGGCCGGCCGGTCGAGGCCGCCGTGGAGCTGGCGGAACGCCTCGAACACGAGCTCCTGGTCGGCGCGGGCGATGCCGGGCCCGGTGTCGACCACGTCCACCCGGACCGCCTCGCAGCCGAGGGGGGGCTGGTCCGGCCCGACCGCGGCCAGCCGCAGCGTCACCGAGGCGCCGGCGGGCGAGAACTTGACCGCGTTCGCGCCCAGCTCGAGGAGAACCTGCTTGACTCTGGCCCGGTCGGTGATCACTGCCGGCACCTCGCCCCCCGCCTCGAGGGCCAGGCGGACACCCTTGGCCTCGGCCGCGGGGCGCAGCTCGTCCACCGTCTCCCGGCACACCTCGCCGAGCCGCACCGGCTCCGGGAACACCTCCATCTTGCCGGCCTCGATCCTGGACAGGTCGAGCAGGCTGTTGATCAGCCCCAGGAGGTGGTTGGCGCTGGCGAGGACGTTGTGCAGGAACTTCCGCTCCTTCTCGCCGACCACGTCGCCGAGGCGCCGCTGGAGGATCTGGGTGAAGCCGATGATCGAGTTCATGGGGGTGCGCAGCTCGTGGCTGACCGCGGCCAGGAACTCGCTCTTGAGGCGGCTCGCGGTCTCCAGCTGGCGGCCCTTCTCGGCCAGCTGTCGCGACCGCTCCTCGAGCTCGGCGGTGAGGCGGGTGAGGGCCTCGAGCTTGTCCTGGTCGAGGGCGCGCAGGCGCTCGATCAGCGCCCGCTTGCCCTCGAGGTCGGCGATGCCGCGGATCGAGAAGAAGGCCGAGCCGAACAGCACCCCGAGGCGGGCGAGAGCGTTGACCAGGTGCTGGTCCGGGGCGCGGACCTGGCCCATGCCGACGAGCAACGCCAGGTAGGCCGCCGCGCACGCCGCCATGTCCAGGTAGGCGCCCCGCCGCCCGCTCGCGAACGCCGCCGCCGCGACCCCGGCCAGGTAGAGGATGAACCACAGGCTGTGCTCGCCGCCGTCGAAGTACAGGACCAGAGTGACGAGGAGCACGTCGGTCCCCATCCAGAACGGCCGCAGGTCGACCCCGAGGCGCCGGTCGAGCCCGCGGCGGTAGAGCGCCGAGAACAGCAGGGCGCTGGCGGACGCGGTCGCCCAGGTGACGGTCGCCTGCAGCAGGGTGATGCGGTTGAACCCGGTCAGGGTGAACAGGAGCGACAGTGGGAAGGCGACGGAGTAGACCGCCAGCCGGCTCCTCTGGAGCGCGAGGTCGAAGCGGAGCGAGCTGGTCGACTCGGCCGGCTGCGGGGCCGGTTGGAGCATGCCGCAGGCCCTCTCGACCCATTGTCGCACTGCCGGGAAAGCCGGCTCTCCGACGCCGCTCCGCTGGCACGGCGGCGCGGGCCCGGGAGCGGGCCGAGCTCGCCCGCCGCTTCGGCGAGCAGGGCGCCGCCGTCGAGGCCGCGGTGAGGGAGTCGGCGCTGCTGCCGCTGCACGACGTCGCCCCGGACCGGGCCCGGGTCCGCGACC
>CAYTJW010000623.1:0-3814 GCA_964438135.1 uncultured Thermoanaerobaculia bacterium | reverse complement strand
AGCTTCGCCAGCCCGAAGTCGAGGATCTTCACCACCCCGTCCCGGGTGACCCAGAGGTTGTCGGGCTTGAGGTCGCGGTGGACGATCCCCCGCTCGTGCGCCGCCGAGAGGCCGCGCGCCACCTGCACCGCGAGCGAAACCGCCCGCCCCACCGTCAGGTCGCCGGCCTGAATGCGGCGGGACAGCGGCTCCCCCGCGAGCAGCTCCTCGACCAGGTAGGGCGCCCCCTCGTGCTCGCCGACGTCGAAGATGGCGAGGATGTTGGGGTGGGACAGCGCCGCCGTGGCGCGCGCCTCCTGCTCGAAGCGCCGCAGCCGGTCGCGGTCCGACGCTGCGCGCGCCGGCAGCACCTTGACCGCCACCTCGCGCCCGAGCCGGCTGTCCCGTGCCCGCCACACCTCCCCCATCCCGCCCGCCCCCAGCGGCCCCAGGACCTCGTACGGCCCCAGGCGGACGCCGGCCGAGAGGGTCACGCGCGCCCCCGATCCTGCACACCCGCCCACTCCGACGCCGTCACTTCAACACCGCCGCCGCTGGTCGGGCCTCCCCATCGTCGGAACTGACATCTCGAGTCTAGCACCCAGGGCGGGCTCCCTCGGGGCTGGGCCACCGGGTCGGCGACGCTCCCTGGACCGGTGACCTCAAGCCGCGGTGCTATTCTCGTGAGGAGAGGGAGGACGCCGTGGACTACGCCGCGAGCTTCACCCGCGACCCCGCGATCTGCGGGGGGGAGACGGTGTTCCGAGGCACCCGGGTCCTCCTCCGCGCCGTGCTGGCGGACCTGGCCGACGGGGCGACCGAGGACCAGATCCTCGGCGACTTTCCGTCCCTGACCCGGGAGCACCTGCGCGCCGCCATCGCCTTCGCCGCCGCCTCGGCCCGCGACGACATGCCGCTGCCGGCGGCGGTGGGCTCCTGATGCGGGTCAAGCTCGACGAGAACCTGCCGCATCGCCTGGTGGCCGTGCTGCGCGAGCTCGGCCACGAGACGGACACCGTCGTCCACGAGGGCCTCGGCGGCACGGGCGACGAGCGCCTCTGGCCCGAGGTGCAGCGCGAGCAGGCCTTCTTCGTCACCAAGGACCTCGACTTCTCGGACCAGCGGCGCTACCCGCCCGGCACGCACCACGGCGTGCTCGTGGTGCGCCTGTCGGACGACCGCAGCCGGACCGTGAGCCACCGGCTGCGCCTGCTGTTCGCCACCGAGCCGGTCGCGACCTGGCACGCCTGCCTGGTCGTGGTCACCGACCACAAGGTCCGCGTGCGGCGACCGCGATAGACGGGGTCGCACCCGCGCCGGGCCTACGGCTGCCACTCCGGGACCGTCGCCCAGCCCGGGAAGGGGCCGGGGACGAGGCGGTAGCCGCCGGGCGCGGCCGGGTCCGAGACCGCGCGGAGGTTGGTCTGGGCGCCGAGCTTCGCGAGCAGGTCCTCGAGCGGCAGGGTGTGCGGCGGCGGCCGCTCGAGGTCCGGCACCGGCCAGAGACGTACCGTAGTGTCGTCGCTTCCGGAGGCGACCCGGTCGCCGGCGGGGGAGATCGCGACCGTCGTGACCCGGTTGGTGTGCCCGACCAGGAGGTGCGGCTCCTCCCCGGTGGCCGGGCCGACGCGGACGACGCCGTCCCCCGAGCCGGTGGCCACGACGGTCCCGGTGCGGTCGACCGCCACCGAGAGGACCCGGCCGCCGTGGCGGTCGAGCCGCCGCACCGCCCCGGTCGCCGGGTCGACGACGAACGCATGGCCCTCTCCCTCCCCTCCCACCACCACCGTGCCGTAGGAGAAGACGAGAGGCCCCGCCGCGCTGGACCGAAGCCCCTGCACGATGCGATCCGGGGCTGCCGCGGGCGGCGCCCACAGCATGCGGGATGTCCCGCCGGCGACGTCCCAGACGCGCACCCCGGTCGAGCTCCCCGACGCCAGCCGCCCGTCGGCCAGGAATGCCAGGGCGAGGATCGGGCCGTTGTCGCCGGCGTCGAGCACGGCCTTCTCGCGGCCGTTCGAGACCTCCCACAGCCTGACCACGCCCTCCTCGGGCGAGTACCCGCCGGCGGCGACCAGCGCGCCGTCCGGGCTGATCGCGACTCCGCACAACGCCATCGAGGCGCCGAGCACTCGCGGCGCGCCGCCAACTGCCGACACCAGCGCCAGCCCGCCGCCGAGCGCCGAGACGGCCCAGACGCTGCCGTCCGGCGACGCCGCCGCGTCGACGAGGAAGCCGAGCGAGTCCCGGCCGGTGAGGAGGCGCCGTGCCGGGGCGGGCGGGTCGCCGGTCAGGGGCCACACGCGCATGTCGCTGCTCTGGTCCTTGGCGAGGCAGGCCAGCGAGCCGCCGTCGGGCGAGAACGCCACGGCGTTGATTCCCCTCCTGAAGCTGCCGAGGACCCAGGGGCCGGTCCGCCGCAACGGCCACAGCGTAACGCCCGGGCTGGGGGCGACGGCCCATGCCCCGGACGGGTCGACGTCGACGAACCCCCCGGCAACGTCGACGACGCCCAGGCGCAGCTCCGTCGGTCTCGCGTCCGCGGGCGAGGCCAGGTCCCAGACCTCCGAGTGGCCCGCGTCGGTCGCCACCCCAACCCAGCGCACGGCCGGGTCCGTCGCGTGCCCCCAGTAAGCGTCCGGCAGCGGGATCTCGCGGCCCGGCTGCGGCGAGCCCGAGGTCAGACGCCAGAGCAGGAGCGACCCGGCGCTCGGGCCGGAGCCCGCCGGTGACCGCCTGCCACGGGCGAGGACGCTCCGGCCGTCACCGCTGAGCTCCAGGAGCTCGGGGGTCACGTCGCACTCGAGGCTCGCCACCTCTGCCCCGGTCGCAACGGACCAGACCCTGATTCGCCCGCCGACATCGCCGGCGCCAAGCAGCTCCCCGTCCGCCGAGGGCGCCACCGTCGTCACGTCGGCGTCGTGACGGGCCAGGCGGCGCCAGGGGGCGCCGGCTGAGGTCGGCTGCAGGACGATGTCGGGACCGGCCGGGACGGCGAACCACCGCCCCTGGGGGTCGATGGCCGGGCCGACCAGGGCGGTGACCGCCGTACCCGCAACGAGCCGGGTGCAGGTGGGCCAACCTCCGGCGAGCGCGGTGAGGCGGTAGGTGCGGAGGGTCGCGGCGCCGGGGGGGTCCACCGGGAGAAGGCGCAGCTCGGCGCGGCCCTCGAGCAGGCTCAGGGCCGCGAGACGCGGCGGCTCGCGAAGCGGGGCAAACAGCAGCGGCCACCGGACCGCGGCCTCCGCGAGCCTGCGACCGTCCGGCAGCGACCAGACGGCGAGCCACGGGTCCGAACCCGGCTCACCGGCCTCGGCAAAGGTCCAGATCGCGTCCGCGCCCGGCACGAAGCCGACCCCCGGGTAACTGTCCTGCAGCCCGACCTCGATCCTGGTCATGGCGCCGTCGCGCGACCACACGCGCGCGTCGGCACCGGCCGCCGCCGGCGACGCGAACAGCCACCTCCCGTCGCGGCTGAAGGCCAGCCCTCCGTTGCCTGCGGCCTCGCCGTCGGTGACGAACGCCACCGGGCCGTGGGCCATGGCGTCGAGCGCCAGCCGGCGCGCCTCCGTCGAGTCGGCCCGCTCGAGGCTGGCGATGGCGTAGGCCAGGGCCGCGGTCGGGTCGGCGTCGACGCCCGCCGCACGCCCGAGAGCCACCAACCGGCTCGCCTCGGTGCGCTCGAGCGCCTCCCGCGTGCGCCCGAGCGACGTGCCGACGACGGCCAACACGCCGGCAAGGACCAGGATCGTCGCCACCGCCGCCGCCCGCCGCCGCCGTCGGCGGCGGGAGGCGAGCGAGGTCATGGCCGCGGCGAACGCCTCCTCGAGCGCGG
>CAYTJW010000622.1:0-3819 GCA_964438135.1 uncultured Thermoanaerobaculia bacterium | reverse complement strand
CCGTCGGCGCCGTCGGCGCCGCCAGGGCGACGGCCTCGGCCTCTGCCAGGGCAGGCTCCGCAGTCTGGTCGAGGCCGAGCGGGCAGAGGGTGACCCAGCCCTGGTCGAGCTCGAAGGTGTCGGTACCGGCCGTCGTCTCCTGCGGCGGCGCCCAGCGGCTCCGGTACCAGCGGCTCGAGCCCCGCTCGCGGTCCAGCTCGTAGCCGTTGACCCGATCCGGGGCGAGGCCCATGCGCGTCGCCCGGAAGCCGCGGGCGGCGGCGGCGTCCCGGGGGATGTTGACGTTGAGCAGGACGCCGGGCGGCAGCGGCCGCTGGCGCACGCCGTCGGCCGCCGCCTTGGCCCAGCGGGCCGCGGCGACGAAGTCCGGCCGGGGGTCGCCCCAGTCGAGCTGGAGGGAGTAGGCGACCGCCGGCACGCCGCACAGCAGCGCCTCCCGGGCGGCGCCGACCGTGCCCGAGTACCAGGCGGTGCGCCCCGCGTTCTCGCCCCGGTTGACGCCTGCCAGCACGAGGTCGGGGGGGTCCCCCGCCAGCAGCGCGGACAGGGCCACCCGCACCGTCGTCGCCGGGGTGGCGTCGACCGACCAGGCCGGGCACCCGGCCACCGGGCGGTGCGCGCGCACCCGGACCCTGCCCTCCAGGGTCAGGGCGTGCCCCTTGCCGCTCTGCGGCTCGGTCGGCGCCACCACCGTCACCCGGTAGGTCGGGTCCGCGGCCAGGGCGGCGGCCAGGGCGGCGATGCCCGGGGCGTCGACGCCGTCGTCGTTGGCGACCAGCACGTGCACGGGTCGTGGCGGCTCGCCTCCGGCCGCGACGACCGCGGTCACCGCCACCAGGACGGCGGCCAGGGCTCTCGGCAGCTGGTGTCTCATCGGCCCCCTCCCACCGGGCGCCCAGTCTAGCGGGGGGCGCCCCGGCCCGTCGAGGCGTGCTCTCCCCCCGCGCCCCCGCCTGGCGCCCTTGACAGGCGCACGGCGCGAGTGGAAGCATGAATGAGCGTTCATTCATCCGTGGAGGTGGAATGCCCGCTGCCAGCCAACCCCATCCGTCCGCCCGCGAGCTGAAGCGCAGCCGCATCCTGCGCGCCGCGGTCGAGGTGTTCGCCTCGCGCGGCTTCTTCGCCGCGCGCATGAACGACGTGGCGCGCGCCGCGGAGGTCGCGGACGGCACCCTCTACCTCTACTTCGAGGGCAAGGAGCACCTGCTGCAGAGCGTCTTCGACGACGTCCTCGGGCGCTTCACCGAGCGGCTCGAGACCGAGATGGAGGGCCTCACCGACCCACTCGACAAGCTCCAGACCATGATCCGCCTCCACCTCGAGACCCTCGGCGGCGACCCGCCCCTGGCCCACTTCCTGCAGATCGAGACCCGCCACTCCCGCCGCTTCATGAGCCTCTTCACCCGTGGTAAGCTCGGCGGGTACCTGAACCTGCTTCGCAGGATCATCGAGGAGGGGCAGGAGATGGGCAGGTTCCGCCGCGACATCAGCCCGGGCCTGGCGACCAACTTCGTCTTCGGCGCGGTCGACGAGCTGGTGACGAGCTGGCTGCTGGCGGACGAGCCGGGCGACCTGCTGCGTCACCAGCAACCCCTCGTTCGACTGCTCGCGGAGGGCCTGATGCCCTGCCGCGACCGCGAGGGAGCACGACCATGACCGAGCGGACCGTCCTCGACCTCTACCGGCACGAGCTCGACGCCCCCCGCCCCGATCACTACAGCCACGTCACCCCTGCCGGGCGCCGGGTGCTGAGCACCGAGCAGTACTTCGCCCGCACCGCCGCCCTCGCGTCGGGCCTCGACGCTCTCGGCGTCCGCCGCGGCGACCGGGTCCTGCTGCTGTCGGACAACCGCCCGGAGTGGCACATGGTCGACCTGGCGGTGGTCGACCTCGGCGCCGCCGACGTGCCGCTGTACGGCACCCTGACCCCGGCCCAGGTCGCCTACCAGGCCAAGGACTCCGGCGCCGTGGCGGCGGTGGTCGAGAGCCCGGAGCAGATGGCCAAGCTGCTCGCCATCCGCGGCGAGTGCCCCGAGCTCAAGCACCTGATCCAGATCGAAGGCGACACCGCCCCGGGCGTAATAAACCTCGCCGAGGTCGTCGCGCGCGGCGAGAGCGGCGACGCCCAGGACCTGTTCTGGCAGCGCGCCGCCAAGGTCTCGGGCGAGGACCTCCTGACCCTGATCTACACCTCGGGCACCACCGGCAACCCCAAGGGCGTGTGCCTCACCCACTCCAACCTGGTGGACAACGTCCGGCCGTCGGCCGAGCGCGCGCCGATCGGGCGCGAGGACCTGGCGCTGGAGTTCCTGCCGCTGTGCCACGTCTTCGAGCGGATGCTCGGCTACCTCTACATGTACCGGGCCGTGAGCAGGGCCTACTGCTCGGTCTACCACGTCGGCGACCTGATCGCCGGCATCCACCCGACCGTCTTCGCCGGCGTGCCGCGCTTCTACGAGAAGGTCTACGACAAGATCATGCTCAAGGTGAACGCCTCGTCCCCCGTCCGCCGGGGCCTGGCCACCTGGGCCCTCGGCGTGGGCGAGCGCGTCTACCCCCTGCGCCTGGAGGGGCGCCAGGCGAGCGGCCTGCTCGGCCTCCAGCACCGCCTCGCCGACCGCCTGGTCCTGGCCAAGGTGCGGGATGCCCTCGGCGGGCGGGTCCGCTTCTGCATCTCCGGCGGCGCGCCCCTGCCCCTGTTCGTCAACCAGCTCTTCCAGTCGGTCGGCATCTGGATTCTCGAGGGCTACGGCCTGACCGAGACCTCCCCGGTGATCGCCGTCAACGGCGCCTCGCCCGGCAAGACCCGCCTCGGCACGGTCGGCCTGCCGCTCGAGAACCTCGAGGTCCGCATCGCCGGCGACGGCGAGCTGCTGGTGCGCGGGCCGAGCGTGATGAAGGGGTACTGGAACCTGCCCGAGCGGACCGCCGAGGTGTTCGACGGCGAGGGCTTCTTCGCCACCGGCGACATCGCCGAGGTCGACGGCGAGGGGTTCGTCCGCATCACCGACCGCAAGAAGGACCTGATCGTCACCGCCGGCGGCAAGAACGTGGCGCCGCAGGCGATCGAGAGCGAGCTGAAGCGGTCGCCCCTGGTCGACAACGCCGTGCTGATCGGCGACCGGCGGCCGTTCATCGTCGCCCTGCTGTCTCCCAACGAGGAGGAGCTGCGGCGCTGGGCCACCGAGCACGGCCTCGCCGCCGCGGACCTGGCCGACCTCACCCGCGAGCCGCGCGTGCGCGCCCTGTACCAGGGCGTCGTCGACGCCGTCAACGCCGGTCTCGCCCGCTACGAGCAGGTCAGGGCGTTCGCCGTGCTGCCGCTGATGCTGTCGATCGAGAGCGGCTTCCTGACCCCGACCCTCAAGGTCAAGCGGCGGGTGGTGGAGAGAGAGTACGCCGAGCTCATCGACGGGCTCTACCGCGAGTAGCGGCGGCGACCGGCCCGCCCGCACCGGGGGGCGCGCCGCCGCCCGGCTCGGCCTGTGGCTGGTGGTCGTTGCCCTGCTGGTCGGCGTCCGCCTGCTGCTCGTGCCGGGCCAGGCGTGGGAGCAGGACGAGGCCCTGTTCGCCGCCGCGGCCTTCGACACCGACCTCGCCGCCCGTCGCCCCCACCCGCCCGGCTTCCCGCTCTGGGTCGGCGCGGCCAAGCTCGGGCTCGCCGTGCTCGGCGACCCGCTCGTCGCCCTGCAGCTGCTGTCGGCCCTGGCCTCGCTGGCGACCCTGCCGCTCCTCGCCCGCCTCGGCCGCGCCGCCCTCGGCGACCCCACCCTCGGCGACGCCGCCGCGCTGCTCTTTGCCGGCGCCCCGGCGGTGGCC
>CAYTJW010000621.1:0-3846 GCA_964438135.1 uncultured Thermoanaerobaculia bacterium | reverse complement strand
AGGGTCGCCGGCGGCCGATGGCCGCCCCCTCCCGCCGCGTGCTACAGTTCGGGCGCGTGCTCATGCGAGGCTCCGCCATGCCCGACCGCACCATCCTCGACCTGTTCCGCCACGACCAGGAGCAGCCGCGCGCCGACCACTACCAGCACGTCACCCCGGACCGGGTCCGGCGGCTCTCCACGGCCGACTTCTTCGCCTCGACCGCCGCCCTGGCGGCCTCGCTCGAGGAGCTCGGCGTCGGCCGCGGCGACCGCGTCCTGCTC
Organism: uncultured Thermoanaerobaculia bacterium; assembly: GCA_964438135.1. Lineage (GTDB taxonomy): Bacteria > Acidobacteriota > Thermoanaerobaculia > Thermoanaerobaculales > Sulfomarinibacteraceae > CAYTJW01. The sequence goes on along the minus strand of CAYTJW010000621.1, from coordinate 3,583 downwards.
CTGTCGGACAACCGCCCCGAGTGGCACATGGTCGACCTGGCGGTGCTGGACCTGGGCGCGGTCGACGTGCCGGTCTACTCGACCCTGACCCCGGAGCAGATCGCCTACCAGGCGCGCGACTCCGGCGCGGTCGCGGCGGTGGTCGACTCGCCCGGGCAGATGGCCAAGCTGCTCGAGGTCCGCGACTCCTGCCCCGACCTCCGCCACCTGGTCCAGCTCGACGGCGACCTCGCGGCCGGCGTCGAGAGCTTCGACGAGCTGGTCGAGTCCGGCCGCGCGCCGACCGCGGGGGAGCGCTTCTGGGCCCGGGCCGCCGAGGTCGACCCGGAGGCGCTCGCGACCATCATCTACACCTCCGGCACCACCGGCGAGCCGAAGGGGGTGATGCTCACCCACCGCAACCTGGTCGCCAACGTCGAGGCGTCGACCCCGCGCGCCCCGGTCCACGGCGACGACCTGTGCCTCGAGTTCCTGCCCCTGTGCCACGTCCTCGAGCGCATGGTCGGCTACATCTACATGCGCTTCGGCACCCGCCGCGCCTACTGCTCGGTGCAGCACGTCGCCGACCTCCTGACCCGCATCCGGCCGACCCTGTTCGTGGGCGTGCCCCGCTTCTACGAGAAGGTCCGCCTGCGCGTGCTGGAGAAGGTCGCCGCCGCCCCGCCGGTCAAGCGCGCCCTCTTCGAGTGGGCGCTCGACGTCGGCCGCGAGGCCGCCAACGCCCGCATCCAGGGCCGCGAGCTGACCGGCCTCGCCTCCGCCCGCCTCCGCCTCGCCGACCGCCTGGTCCTGGCCAAGGTCCGCGAGGGCCTCGGCGGCCGGGTGCGGATGTGCCTGTCGGGCGGCGCCGAGCTGCCGCTCCACGTCAACCAGTTCTTCCACGCCCTCGGCGTGCTGCTGCTGGAGGGCTACGGCCTGACCGAGACCTCGCCGGTGGTCAGCGTCAACGGCACCGCGCCCGGCATGCTCCGCCTCGGCTCGGTCGGCAAGCCGCTCGACAACCTCGAGGTGCGGCTGGCCGCGGACGGCGAGCTGCTGGTCAAGGGGCCGAGCGTCATGCGCGGCTACTGGAACAAGCCGGAGGCGACCGCCGAGGTGTTGGACGAGGACGGCTTCTTCGCGACCGGCGACATCGCCGAGGTCGACGACGACGGTTTCATCCTCATCGTCGACCGCAAGAAGGACCTGATCGTCACCGCCGGCGGCAAGAACGTGGCGCCGCAGCCCATCGAGAGCCACCTCAAGCGGTCGCCCCTGGTCGACAGCGCGGTCCTCCTCGGCGACGGCCGGCCGTTCGTCGCCGCCCTCATCTCCCCCAACTTCGAGGAGCTCGAGCGCTGGGCGCTGCGCCACGGCCTGGAGGGCCTGAGCCGGGAGGTCCTGGTCGAGCAGGAAGACACGGTGCGCCTCTACGCCGACCTCGTCGCCCTGGAGAACGCCTCCCTCGCCCGCTACGAGCAGATCCGCCGCTTCCGCCTCCTGCCGGTGACGCTGTCCATCGAGGGCGGGCACCTGACGCCGACCCTGAAGGTGAAGCGGCGGGTGGTGGAGGAGCAGTTCCGCGACCTGGTCGAGGACCTCTACCAGGGGGAGCTCGGGGCCTGAGGCGCGGACCGTGTCCCTGTTCGAGCGCCTCGGCAGGCTGGGCCTGGTGGTCGTCACCGGCAAGGGCGGCGTCGGCAAGAGCGCCGTCACCGCCGCCCTCGGCCGCCTGCTGGCCGCCTCCGGCCGCCAGGTCCTGCTGCTCGAGGCGGACCCGCGCGAGAGCCTGCACCAGCTGCTCGACGTGCGGCCGTCGGCCGGCGAGATCCTGCCGGTGGCGCCCCGCCTCGCCCTGCAGCACGTCGAGCCGCGCCGGCTGCTCGACGACCTGGTGCGGGAGAAGCTGCGCGTCGACCTGCTCGCGGACCGGGTCCTGGCCAGCCCCGTCCACCAGCACTTCGCCGAGGGGGCGCCGGGCCTCAAGGAGACCGCCGTCTTCGGTCGCATCGCCCGCCTCCTCGAGGGCCACGTCCCGGCCGGCGCGCGGCGGCCCGAGGTGGTGATCCTGGATGCGCCGGCGAGCGGCCACGGCGTACAATGGCTGGCGGCGCCGCAGCTGGTCGCCGACGTGGTCCACAGCGGCCCGGTCGGGCGGATGGCCAGCGACATCGCGGCCCTGCTGGCCGACGGCGGGCGGTCCGGGGTGCTGGCCGTCACGCTGGCCGAGGAGATGCCGGTGCAGGAGACGGTCGAGCTGATCGGCGCTCTGCGCGAGCGCCTCGGCCGCCGCCCCGAGGCGGTGGTGGTCAACGGCCTCTACCCGGCCGTGCCGAAGGGCCTGTCGGCCGCGGCCGGCGAGGCCGAGCTGTGGGAGCTCAGGCGGCGCGTCAACGACCGCGAGCTGGAGCGGCTGCGCGAGCGGTGGGACGGCCCGCTGCTCGAGCTGCCGCTGCTGCCGGTCGACCCGGGCCCGGCCCTGGTCGTGGCCCTCGGCGCGCACCTCGAGCGCGCCCTGCGGAGGTCGTGAGTGCTCCCAGACCAGCCCCTGGTGGTGGTGGTGGGCTCGGGCGGGGTCGGCAAGACGACCCTCGCCGCCGCCCTCGGCCTGCGCTCGGCGGCCGCCGGCCACCGCACCCTGGTGATGACCTTCGACCCGTCCGGCCGCCTCAAGGACGCCCTCGGCGTCGGCGAGGCGGCCCGCGACCGCGTCGCCGAGGTCCGCGCCAGCACCCCCGGCCTGCTCGCGGCCAGCCTGCTCGACGCCCGCGGCACCTTCGACCGGCTGGTGGCGCGCTACTCGCCGACTCCGGCGGTGCGCGACCGGATCCTGCACAACCGCTTCTACGACCACCTCGCCGGCAGCCTGGCCGGGGTGCTCGAGTACATGGCGGTGGAGCGCCTGTTCGAGGTCTGGCACGAGGGCGGCTTCGACCGCGTCATCCTCGACACCCCGCCCACCCGCCAGGCCCTCGACTTCCTCGGCGCGCCCGGCCGCATCGTCGGCTTCCTCGACAGCGGCGCCCTGCGCATCGCCCTGAAGCCGTGGTTCGACGAGCACGGCCGGCTCCGCTCGGTCCGCCGCCTGGGCTTCGTCGGCCGCAACGTCGAGGCCTTCTTCGACCGCATGGTCGGGCTCGACCTGCTGCGGGACATGGCCGAGTTCTGCCAGGCCTTCGGGCCGCTGCTCGAGGGCTTCCGGCAGCGGGCGCTCGAGGTCCAGAGCCTGCTCCGCTCGCCGCGGACCCGGTTCACCCTGGTCAGCGGGCCGGGCGCCCGGCGGGTGCCCGACACGCTGTTCTTCGCCCGCCGGCTGGAGGAGGCCGGCCACCACCTCGGGCCAGTGGTCGTCAACCGGGTCCACCACACCCCCGCCGTCGTCGGCGCCCCCCGCCTCGGCCTCGAGGAGGCGGCCCGCGACGGCCGCAACCTCCTCGCCTGGCTGGCCCGCCACGACCGGGCCGGCGTCGACCAGCTCCGCACCCTGCTCGGGGACAGCTACCCGCTGGTCGACCTGCCCCTGCTGGCCGAGGAACCCACCGACCTCGTCTCCCTGGACCGGCTCGGCCGGATGCTCGAGGAGCGCCTGGCCGCGGCCACGGGG
>CAYTJW010000620.1:0-3857 GCA_964438135.1 uncultured Thermoanaerobaculia bacterium | reverse complement strand
GACCGCATCCGCTGGGGGCGGGCGGGGCAGGGGAGCGGCTGCGGCTCCGCAGACGCGCGCACCCGCGCGGGTCGGGCTCAGCCCGACCCGCCGGCCGTGCCGGCGCCGGTCACGATTCGCACCACCTCCGCCAGGCTGTTGACGCCGAGACGCCTCTTCAGCCGCGCGCGGTGCATCTCCACGGTGCGGGGGCTCAGGCCCAGGCGGGCGGCGATCTCCGGGGTCGTGAGCCCCTCGACGATCGCCTGCGCCACCTCGGCCTCCCGCCGGCTCATGGAGGCGAGGAGTGCCTGCCGCTCGGCGCGCACCTTCTCGGCCTCGCGCCGCCTCCGGTCGGCGGCCACCGCCCGGTCGACGGCGGCGAGGAGCTGCTCGTCGCGGAACGGCTTCTCGAGGAAGTCGAGGGCGCCGGCCTGCACCGCCCGCACCGCGATCGGGATGTCGCCGTGACCGGAGAGGAACACCACGGGCTGGTTCATGCCTCGACGGAGGAGATCGCGCTGCACCTCGAGGCCGCTCATGCCCGGCATCCGCAGGTCGAGCAGGATGCACCCGGCGGACCCGGGCTCGAGCCGCGCCAGGAGCTCCTCGCCGCTCGCGCAGGCCTCCACCTCGTGGCCGGCGGTGCGCAGGAGCAGCGCGACGGCGCCTCGCACGTCGGCGTCGTCGTCCACGACCCAGGTGACCGCGCTAGCGAGCGCCACCGTCGACCTCCAAGGAGTTGAGTGGCAGCACCAGCACGAGGGTCGCGCCGCCCGGGCCGGAGCGGTCGACGCGGATGCGGCCCCCATGAGCCTCCGCGATCGACCGGCTGATGGCTAGCCCGAGCCCGGTCCCCGTCGCCTTGGTGGTGAAGAACGGCTCGAACAGCCGCCCGTCGGCCCCGGCGGCGAAGCCCGGACCGTTGTCCGCGACCGCGATCTCGACCGTGTCGCCGACCCGCTGCGCCCGCACCGTCACCGTCCGGGGGCGATCGGAGGTCCCGCTGAATGCCTCGACGGCGTTGGACACGAGGTTGACGAGGACCTGCTCGACCTGCACGCGATCCCCAACCAGGAGGGGCAGAGGGTCCTGCGTCTCCACCTCCACCTCGACCCCGGCCGCACGGGCCTGACGATCCATGAGGGCCTGCACGGCCGCGAGGACCCGCTCCACGTCGACCTGCTCCCGCTCGGGGGGTGCGCGGCGCAGAAGCCGCCGCAAGCGCCGGACGATCTCCGCGGCCCTCTCCGCCAGCTCCACGCACCTCCCCATCGCCTCCTCGGCCTCGCGGTGGCCCGCCGGGCCTCTCTCGAGGAGCCGGGCAGCGGCCTGGGCGTAGGCCGAAAGCGCCGCCAGCGGCTGGTTGACCTCGTGCGCCAGGCTCGAGGCGAGCACGTCGAGCGAGGCGGCCCGCGTCTCGCGGGCGTGCGCCGCCTCGCGCTCCCGCTCGACCTGCTCCGCCCGCACCTTGTCGGTGACGTCTTCGAACGTCCCCATCACCCGGGTGGCGCGTCCGCTCTGGTCCCGAGCCACCACCCTGCCCTGGCTGTGCAAGTAGAACCACTCGTTCTCCCGGTGCGGGGGCAGCCGGCGGCGGACCACGTGGGAGAAGCGATCCGTCGCGCCCGAGAGCGCGCGCTCCGTCTCGGCCTGCGCCCGGGGGATGTCATCCGCTGCGGTGGTGGCGCTCCACTGCCCCGCGTCCACCTCGCGGTACGGCACCTCGCCGGTGCCGTACGGGGTGTAGGGGCTCACGTACAACACCTTGCCGCTCGGCACGTCCCAGTCGAAGATCCCGACACCGGCCGACTCGAGCGCCACCAGCAGCCGCTGCTCGCTCGCCCTGAGCCTCTCCTCCGCGCGCTTGCGCTCGGTGACGTCGCGGGCGACGTGGACGCTGCCGACCAGCTGCCCCGTCCGGTCGAATCGCGGCAGGGCAGAGACTTCGAACACACCGCCGAAGCGCGGCTCCTCGACCTCGGCCGAGTGCTCGCGACCGTCCCTCATCACGGCGGCGTGAGGGCAGAACCCAGGCGGCGCCTCGAGCCCGTGGATGAGCTCGCAGCACATCCGCCCGGCGCAGTCCCTGGGGTCACGGCCCAGGCGCTGGGCCAACGCTCGGTTGACCTCCACGATGCGGTGATCCCAGTCGAGGATGGCGATCAGGTCAGGGACCGCGTCGAAGACCTGGCGCCAGTCCTCCTCGGCGCGACGGGGGTCGTCGTCGGCCGCTCGACTTCCCGCTGCTCGTCGTTTCGTGGTTCCCATACCGTCGTCCTGCCGGTCGGAGGATACCACTCGAGTGGCCGGAGGGTGAACGCGGTTTACAGTGAAAATACGATACACCTCGCACTGCAGCCAGCACACCGCTGGGGGGCAGCGCAGGTCGGCGTGCACCCCCGGTGCCGGCGGCGGCGTGTGAGCGATCGTCGACCCGGTGCCAGATCGTGCGATCGACCCGCCAGCACCTGGAGCGGCCTCGGGCCGCTCCGGAAGTCGAGAACGGCGGCCTGCGCGGTGACGCCCGTGAACGGGCGTCGACATTCGGCGACCGTCCGCCCTCGGCGTCGTTCAGGCGACCGACTGCAGTCCTCACGAGGGGCCATCGTGGCATCAGGCAGGCAGCACCAGAAAGCGCCGTCATCGCCCCGAGGTCGACTCCCTGGTCGCCCGTCGATGCCGCACTTGATACCGTAGAAGCACTATACTACACTCACTCTGAACAGACTGCTGCGGCCGGACGCGCCGAGCGTCGCCGAGGCCGAGAGGGAGAGAAGCCATGGCTCCCCGGAACACCGACGACCGCCCCGGAATGAGCCGGCGGAGCTTTGCCGCCTCGATCGCGGCGACCGGCTGCGCCGTTGCGGCCGGCTCGGGGGTGCTGCTGGCCGACGGCCGGTTCGTCATCCCCAATGCCGAGGGCTTCCTGGTCGTCGACATGAAGAAGTGCCAGGCGTGCGGCACCTGCATGATGGCATGCTCGCTCGCCCACTCGGGGTCGGCGTCGTACTCGAAGTCGCGCATCCAGATCCTGCAGGACTCGTTCGTCGACTGGCCGGACGACGTGGTCATCGCCCAGTGCCGGCAGTGCCAGAACGCGCCCTGCGTCGAGGTCTGCCCGACCGGCGCCAACCACGTCGATCGCGAGCACGGCAACGTGCGACGGGTCGACCAGGAGCTGTGCATCGGCTGCAAGATGTGCATCCAGGCCTGCCCCTTCACCCCCGCCCGCCTGCAGTGGGACAAGGGACAGCGGAAGTCACAGAAGTGCGACCTCTGCGTCGACACCCCGTACCTCGACCAGAAGGGCGGACCCGACGGGGTCCAGGCCTGCGTGCGCGTGTGTCCCGTCAACGCCATCGCCTTCACGCGTGAGATGCCGAGCCAGACCCTCGCGGACAGCTCGTACCAGGTCAACCTGCGAGGCTGGGTCTGGAAGCGCCTGGGAATGACCACCGAGTGACGTCGGGGAGGAGGGAGGCTCATGACACTGTACGGCTATGCGGGCACGATCCTCCGGCTCGACCTGACCTCGCGCCGGGCCATCGAGGTCGACACCGCGAAGTACCGCTCGTGGGGCGGCGGGCACGGGCTCGGCTCCGCTCTGTTCTGGGACCTCTGCAGGGACAAGACCATCACCGACGGCCGAAACTCGGCCAACGTCTGCATCGTCGCCACCTCGCCGCTCAACGCCACCCCCGTGCCTTCGGCGGGCGGGCGCTGCGAGGTGGTGGGGGTCGGTGTCGGCATGTACCCGTCTTCCTGGTTCACCCGTTCGGGCTTCGGCGGCCGCTTCTCGACCATGCTCAAGCAGGCGGGGTTCGACGCCGTCGTCATCGAGGGCCGGGCGTCGAGCCCTGTGTGGGTCGACATCC
>CAYTJW010000619.1:0-3857 GCA_964438135.1 uncultured Thermoanaerobaculia bacterium | reverse complement strand
TGGTCGCGCGGGGCGGCGGCGGCGGCGCCGCACCTCGGCGTCGACCCGGCCCTGGCCCGGCTCGCGGCTCACCTGCTGCCGGTCCCCACGGACCTGGTCCTGTGGGTGCTCGCCGCCCTCCCCCTGTCCCACGGCAAGCTCCGCCACACCCTGGTGCGGCGGCTGCCGCAACGGCTCGGCACCGCTCTCGCCCGGCGCGCTTCCTTCCCGCCCGACCTGGCCGAGCTGTGGGAGCCGGCGGCCGCCTCGCCGCTCGGCGCGTGCCTGAGCCTCGCCCGCGACACCCTGCCGTCGGCCCCGCTGTGGCCGCCCGGGGTGCCGGAGGACGTCACGACCATGCTCGGCATCGCCTCGCCAGCTCGCCTGACCGACGCCGCCAACTCCGCTCGTCGCGCCGCGGAGGACGTCGGCGAGGACCCGGTTCCGGTAGGATAGGGCGGTGCGAGTCCTGGTCCTGGGCGGCACCCGCTTCATCGGCCGTTCCGTGGCCGAGCACCTGCTGCGGGCGGGGCACGAGGTCACGCTCCTCAACCGGGGCGTGTCGCCCGACCCCTTCTCCACCAGCGTCCGCCGCATCCTCGGCGACCGCCGCGACCCCGAGACCGTGCGCCGCGCCGCCCAGGCCCGCGACTTCGGCGCGGTGGTCGACGTCAGCGCCTACCACGAGAGCGAGACGGCCGCGGCGGTGGAGGCCTTCCGTGGCCGCGTCGGTCACTTCGTCCACATCTCGACGGCGGCGGTCTACCTGATCCGTGACGGCATCCTGCCGCCGTACCGCGAGGCCCAGTTCGGCGGTCGCCTGGTCACGGCCCGTCCCCGCGACTCGACCTGGCTCTACGCCTGCCACAAGCGCCGCTGCGAGGAGGTGCTGGCGGAGGCCCACCAGCGGCACGACTTCCCCTTCACCTCCCTGCGCCTGCCGGTGGTGGTCGGCTACCACGACTACACCCGGCGGGCGGACGCCTACCTCGAGCGGTTGCTGACCGGTGGGCCGCTGATCCTGCCCGAGGGGGGCCTCAACAGCTGGGGCTTCCTGTGGTGCGACGACGTGGCCGAGGTCGTCTGCACCAGCCTCGGCAAGGCCGCGACCGTCGGCCGCGCCTACAACCTCGCCCAGCAGGAGGCCCTGTCGGTGCGCCAGCTCGTCGAGCGCGCCGCCTCGTGCCTCGGCCGCGAAGCCCAGCTGCTGTCTCTGCCGGCCGACTGGCTGCGGGCCGTGGGTCTGGGCACCACCTTCAGCCCCTACAGCCACGACCAGGACATGCTGCTCGACTGCCGGGCGGCGGAGGAGGACCTGCTCTTCCGGCCGACCTCGGCCGAGACCTGGGTCGAGCTCCTGGTGCGCGACTTCCGTCGCCGCTGGGACGGCGTGCCGCGGGCCTTCGCCTCGACCCGCGCCTTCGAGCTGCAGCTGGCCCGGGAGGTGGCGAGGATCCGCCTCCCCTCCTGTCAGCCGGCGACCAGGGGCTCCTGAGGGATCTCGACCGTGACCTCGGTCCCCTCCGCCACCCGGCTCTGCAGCCGGATGACGCCGCCGTGCGCCTCCACCACCCGCCTGGCGATGGCCAGGCCGAGGCCGATGCCGCGCCTCTTGCCGGCGAGGACGTTGCTCCCCTGCCAGAAGGTCTCGAAGGCGTGCGGCACCTCCGGCTCCGGGATGCCGACGCCGGCGTCCTTGACCAGCAGCACGAGCCACGGCGTCTCACCCCGCAGCAGGCGCCGAACCTCTACCTGGACCGTGCCGCCCTGGTGACTGAACTCGACCGCGTTCTTGATGATCGCCCGCAGCGCCGCCTCGAGCGTCTCCGGCTCGCAGCGCAGGTGGTCGAGGCCACTCTGGATGCGGATCTGCAGCCGGACCTCGCGCTCCTGGGCCAGCTCCCGGAGGGGCGCGATCGCTCGCCGGAAGAGCTCCTCGACGGCCACCGCCTCGACCGCGGTGCGCTCGTGCGCCCCGGCCAGAATCGCCGCCTGCACCACGCTCTCGACGATCTCGCCCAGCTTGGCCGCCTCGTCGCGAATCACGCCCACGAACCGGGCCGCCTTCTCGGGCGGACCGTCGCGGTACTGCTCCAGGATCCTGGCGGCGGTCTGCAGTGACGAGACCGGGTTGCGCAGCTCGTGCGAGATGCGGGTGATGAGCTCGTTCTTGACCCGGTCCAGCTCGGACAGCTCGCGGTAGGCGTCCTCGATCAGGCGGTTCTTGTCGGCCAGCTCCCGCGCCAGCCGCTCGACCTCGGCCAGGCTGTCCCGCAGCTCGCGGGTCCGGTCCGCCACCTGCGCCTCCAGCCCGCGGTTGAGCTCCTCGAGCCGCCGCCAGGCCACGGCGCTGCCGTAGGCCATGCCGGCGGTGGTCGCCAGCACGGTCGCCAGCTGCAGGTCCTCCTCGTCGAGGTCGGCACGGTTGGCGTCGCCATAGCAGGTGAGGAGACCGATCAGGCGATCCTGGGCCTCGAGCGGGATCGCCAGGGCGGAGCGGAAGCCGGCGGCGGAGACCGCGTCCACCAGCACCCCGTCCTCGCCGCTCGAGGCGACGATCAGGCACGGCTCCTTGCGGCCCAGCAGCCCCACCGCCAGCGGCTCGCCGATCTCGTCGGTGGTGGCGAGCAGGGGGTCGCGCTTGAGACCGTGCAGCAGGATGGGTCGCAGCTCGCCCGAGCCGGGCACGACCAGCACGGCCGAGCCCTGCACCCGGAGCTGCCGCGCCGCCGTCTGGATCAGCAGGCGCAGCACCGCGGTCGCGTCCCGCTCGCTCGCCACGCCCTGGCCGAACTGGGCGATGCTGGCCAGGACTCTGACCTTGCGCTCGAGCTGGCGACCGAGCCCGTCGAGGCGGGCGGAGAGGTCGGTCATGGCCAGGTTCGCCCGCACCGCCTCCGTGACCAGCGTCTCCGGCGGCAGGGGCCGATCGGGCGGGGCGGCGAGCTCCGGCCGGGTCACCGCGCGCTCCTCCGCGGCAGGGGGCGCCTCGAGCTCGCGCTCGGCCTCGGTCGGCTCGACGAACGGCCGCAGGGCGCTGCGCACCTGCTCCTGGAGCCGCACCACCGCCAGCTGGTGGCTGCCGACGCCGAGCCGCTCGGCGACCGTGCCGAGGGTGCGCTCGGCCACCGCCGCGAAGCCCTCCATCACCCCCTCGCCGGTCGTCGCCACGGACGGGAAGGAGGGGGCTTTCCGGCCGTTGAGGCTGGCGTCCATCTCCTCCAGCGACAGGACCCCGCTCAGATCGCGCTTGTTGTACAGCAGGACGAGGGGGATCGCCTCGCGGTCGAGGCCGTTGGCGGTGAGGTTGTCCCACAGGTTGTCGAGTGACTGCAGGTTGGCGTCGCGCTGCTCGACCTGCGAGTCGGCCACGAACACCACCCCGTCGGCACCCGACAGCACCGCCCGCCGGGTGGCGTTGTACTGCACCTGGCCGGGGACCGTGTAGAGCTGGACCGCGAGCCGGTAGCCACGGATCCGCCCCAGGTTGAGGGACAGCAGGTCGAAGAACAGGGTGCGGTCGCTGGCGGTGTTGAGCGAGTACAGGCGCGTCCGCCGCTCGGGGTCGGTGACGCGGTGGACGTGCTGCAGGCAGGTCGTCTTGCCGCCCAGCGCGGGGCCGTAGTAGACGATCTTGATCTTGATCTGGCGGTACTGGTTGTCGAACTGCACCATCACCGCACCCCGTGCCCGGTCATCGTCGGCCCCTCGCTCCGGGGAGGTCGACCTCGTCCCCCCGACGGCGCTGCCACATACCGTGGATTGTAACCCGAGCGGGGCCCGGCGACGCCGGAGCGACCCGGCCGACAGGCCGAGGGCTCACCGCGCGCCAGCGCCGGGCCGTCGCGCCACCGACCGGTCGGCGGCCGGGACCGGGC
>CAYTJW010000618.1:0-3866 GCA_964438135.1 uncultured Thermoanaerobaculia bacterium | reverse complement strand
GGTCGCGGTTCACGGGATCGGGCGCTCGCCGGCAGTGCCGGCGGCGAGCCGCGCTGGCGGCGTTGGCCGCGCTGGCGGCCGTGGCCGGGCCGACGGCGACCGAGTCCGGCGACGGGCGGCTGAGCACGACCCTGCTCGGCCGGCTCGAGCCGGGCGGCGAGCCGCGCCTGGCCGTGCGTTGGGACGGGCCGCCCGGGGCGACCCTGGAGGCCTGGGTCGACCTCGACGGCGACGCCAGCACCGACCCGGGCGAGGTGGTGATCGCCGGTCGCCGGCTCGCGCCCGGGATCGAGGTCGTGGCGCTCGAGGTGCCGGCCGACGCCGACCGCGTGCACGAGCCGAGGCTGTGGGTCCGCGCCCTGGAGCCGGAGCCGGAGGAGGGCGCCCTCACCGCGGGGCAGGGCCGGGGCGGCTCGAGTCGCGCCGACTGCACGTGGCCGGACTGGCAGGAGGGTTTCGGGATCTCGGACCTCACCGAGGACGCGTACGCTCTGGCGGTGTTCGACGACGGGACGGGCCTGGCCCTGTACGCGGGCGGCGAGTTCGGAGTGGCCGGTGGCGTGGTGGCCAACGGAGTCGCCCGCTGGAACGGCACGACCTGGTCGGGCCTCACCGGGGCGTCGGGTACCGGGGTGAGCGGCTCCACGGCGGGTGACTACTACGTCCTCCGGTCCATGGCCGTGTTCAACGGGGCGCTGTACGCGGGGGGTGAGTTCACCAGCGCCGGCGGGGTCGCCGTCAACCACGTCGCGCGCTGGAGCGGGAGCGCCTGGTCGGCGCTGGCGGGGCCCGCCGCCACCGGGGTGGACGACGCCGTCAAGGCCCTCGCCGCGCACGACGACGGCACCGGCTCCGCCCTCTACGCCGGCGGCGCGTTCCTCGCCGCCGGCGGGGTGGCGGCGGACCACATCGCGGTGTGGCGCGGCAGCGGGTGGGCGGCGCTGAGCGCGCCTGCGGGCAGCGGGACGACCGGCGAGGTCGACGACCTCGCCGTCTACGACGACGGCGCCGGTCCCGCCCTGTACGCGGTCGGCGACTTCGTCGTCGCCGGGGGGGCGACGGTCCACGGCATCGCCCGCTGGGACGGGAGCGCGTGGTCGTCTCTGAGCGGGACCGCGGACCCGGTGTTCGGCGGCAACCCCGCGTGTCTCCGGCCCCTCGCCCTCGGCGTGTACGACGACGGCACGGGCCCCGGCCTGTACGTCGGCGGCTGCTTCGACGCCGCCGGCGGGGTCACGGTCAACAACGTCGCGCGCTGGGACGGGAGCTCCTGGTCGGCCCTGAGCGGGCCCTCGGGCACCGGTGTGGACAGCCTGGTGTACGGCTTCGCGGTGTACGACGATGGCACCGGGCCGGCGCTGTACGTGACGGGCTCGTTCGACGCGGCTGGCGGGGTCACGGTCAACAGCGTCGCGCGGTGGGACGGGACCGCCTGGTCGGCCCTGTACGGCCCGGCGGACGTGGGCGTCAGCGGCTCGGCCGGCGCCCTCGCCGTGTACGACGACGGCACCGGGCCCGCGCTCTACGTCGGCGGCAACTTCGCCAACGCCGGCGGTGTGCCGGCGGTCAACAACGTCGCGCGGTGGGACGGGAGCGCCTGGTCGGGCTTGACCGGGCCCTATGGGACCGGCACGAGCAGCAACGTCTATGACCTGGGCGTGTTTGACGGCGGCACCGGGTCGGCCCTGTACGTGGCGGGCAACTTCCTGTCCGCGGGAGGGGTCTCGAGCAACCGCATCGCGCGGTGGGACGGGAGCGAGTGGTCGGCCCTGACCGGACCTTCGGGCAACGGCGTGAGCGGCAGCTACACCGGCTCCCTCGTCGTGCACGACGACGGCACCGGCCCGGCCCTGTTCGTGGGGGGCAGCTTCGACTCTGCGGGCGGGGTGACGGCCAACAACGTCGCGCGGTGGGACGGCACCGGCTGGTCGGCCCTGAGCGGGCCGGCGGGCACCGGTACGAACGACTCCGTCGGCGCCCTGGCCTCGTACACGGTCGACGGGGCGCCCGGGCTGTACGCCGCGGGCGCCTTCTCCGTCGCCGGCGGCCTGGTCTCGAACAACCTCGCGGCCTGGGTCTGCACCCCCGACACCGAGGCGCCCTCGAACCCGGCGGGCATCAACGGCGCCGGCCGCCTGCCGGGCGTGTGGTACGCCAACAACCAGATCTTCGTCCAGTGGTGGGGGGCGTCCGACACCGGCGGCTCCGGCCTCGCCGGCTACTCGGTGCTGTTCGACACCAGCCCCGCCACGGTGCCCGACGACACGGCCGAGGTGCCGCACACCAACGACAACCACTGGGTGCAGAGCGATCCCCTGCCCGACGGCGACAGCCACTGGTTCCACCTCCGGACCTGCGACCACGCGGGGAACTGCGCCGCGGCCATCCACTTCGGCCCGTTCTTCATCGACGCCACGCCGCCGGCCCCCCCGTCCAGCCTCCAGAGCACCAGCCACACGCCGGGCGCGTGGTCCTCCGCGAGCGTGGTCGGTGTCCAGTGGTGGGGAGCGTCCGACAGCGGCGGCTCCGGCCTGGCCAGCTACCTGGTGCTGTTCGACACCAGCCCCGCCACCGAGCCCCAGGACGGGACCGTCGTCCCGCACACGGCCGACCCGCACTCGACCTCGAGCGGCACCCTTTCCGACGGCAGCAGCCACTACTGCCACGTGGTCTCCTGCGACGTCGCCGAGAGCTGCTCCGCGGCCGTCCACCTGGGGCCGTTCCTCGTCGACACCACGCCGCCGAGCGGTCCCTCCGGCCTGACCAGCACCAGTCACACGCCGTACCAGCCGTCCCTGGACCGCACCGTGGACGTGGTGTGGAACCCGGCGGTCGACGGCGGCAGCGGCCTGGACGGCTACGCGGTCGTGGTCTACGCGGCGCCAGCTTCGGCCTGCGACGGGGTCAAGGACCTGGAGGAGGGGGTGACCGCGCTCGGCACGGCCGAGCTCGCCGACAACCCGTGGTACGTCCTCCTCTGCGCGACCGACAACCTGGGCAACTGGGCGGGCGCGGTCAGGGCCGGTCCGTACCTGGTCGGCGGCATGTTCGCCGACGGCTTCGAGGCCGGGACCACCGGCGGGTGGTCCGCGACCGCCCCGTAGCCCGCGCTCGACCTGGGGCGGCTTGGGTATCATGGGCCAATGAACGGGCGGTACGCGTTCGACCCCAGGGGCGGCGGCGGCGGCGGCTTCGGCATGACCTCTTCCGCGCCCGTGCCGCGCGACCTGGTCGCCATCCTGGCGGTGCTGTTCGCCACCTACGTGCTGCAGTTCTTCGACGCCACCGCCGCCGTGCCGGCCCTGCTGCGGCTGACGCCGGCCCTGTTCGTCGGCTTCGTCTGGCAGCTGGTCACCTACCCGTTCGTCGGCTTCGGCGCCGGCGGGGTGTGGTTCCTGCTCGAGCTGCTGGTGGTGTTCTGGTTCGGTCGCGACGTGTTCTGGCGACTGGGCCGGAAGCGGTTCTGGAAGACCGTCGTGCTGGTGTCGCTGCTGGCCGGGGTGGTGGCGGCCGCGGTGCAGCTGGTGGTGGCCGTGGCCGGTCTCGGCGGCGTCACCTCGAGCCCCATCCTGGCGCTGATGCAGGGGCAGCGGATGCTGCTGGCGATCCTGATCGCAGCCTTCGCCACCCTGTGGGGCGAGGCCACCATCCTGCTGTTCTTCGTCCTGCCGCTGAAGGCGCGCTGGTTCCTCTGGCTCGAGGTGCTGCTCGCCTTCATGGCCTTCCTCACCGTCCGCGACCTGGCCGGCCTGGTCGGCGTGACGGTGGCGGTGGCCGCGACCTGGGCCTCGCTCTCGCCGGGCGGCCCGCGCCAGCTCCTCCACCGCCTGCGCCTGCGCCTCGACCGGTGGCGGCTCCAGCGCCGG
>CAYTJW010000617.1:0-3878 GCA_964438135.1 uncultured Thermoanaerobaculia bacterium | reverse complement strand
CTCGCGCATGGTGCGCTCGACCCGGTCGAGGCCGGCCTCGACCTCCGCGAGGGGCCTCCGGGCGACCTCGTTCGCGAGCACCACCCCGGACACCGGCAGGCCCGCGCGCCGCGCCGCCGCGACCAGCTCGGCGCCGGTCGCGAAGGGGTGCGGCACGGCCACGGTCGGGTGCACCAACCGGTCGGCCTGGGCGGTCTTGCGGCCGACCACGAAGCCGCCGCCGATGGAGTAGTACTCCTTGCTGTAGAGGAACGCGCCGGCCGCGTCCGTGACCCGGAAGCGCAGGCCGTTGGGGTGACAGGGCAGCGTCTCCTCGCCGCGCAGGACGATGTCCCGGTCGGGGACGAACGGCACCGTCCGCTCGCGGTCGAGGAGCAGCTCGCCCGACGCCGCCACCGCGTCGTAGAGGGCGTCCTGCCGGGCCGGGTCGATGGTCTCCGGCTCCTCGCCCAGCAGCCCCCACACGACGGCGCGGTCGGTGCGGTGGCCGCGGCCGGTCGCGCCGAGCGAGCCGAACAGCTCCACCCGGAGGCCGCCGACCCGCTCCAGCAGCCGGTGCTTGCGCAGCTTGCCGACCAGCATCTTCGCCGCCCGCATCGGCCCGACGGTGTGCGAGCTGGAGGGGCCGATGCCGATGCGGAACAGGTCGAAGACGCTCAGGTCCACGCGACCACGGTAGCAGAGGCGCCGCCGGCGTCGCGCCAGGGGGAGAAGCACGACCTCCCCCCGGCGGCCTGGTGCCGGCGGCGAGGCCCTGACAGGGCTCAGGCCTCGAACACGAGCAGGGTCTGGCCGACCTGGAGCTGGTCGCCGTCCGCCAGCAGCCGCTCGTCCACCCGCTCGCCGTTGACCCAGGTGCCGTTGGTGCTGCCGGCGTCGCGCAGCCGCCAGCCCCGCGGCGTGCGCTCCACCACCGCGTGGCGGAGCGAGGCCCGCGGGTCGCCGGGCAGCGCGACCGTGTTGGCCTTGCCGCGGCCGATGCTGACCGGGTCTTCGCCCAGCTCGCACGCCCGGGCCGGGTCGTCGAGCACCCTCAGGGTCGCCACTGCCACCACTCTACCCCGGCCGGGGCGCCGCGGCACCTTGCCCGGGCCGCAGGGTGTGTGGGATAGTCAAGCCAGGGCTCGAACGGACCGGCGCGAGGGCCGGCGGCGTCGCCGGCGGGGCACCCGCGCCGCGGAGGCGGGACATGCACGCCAGCCGACCCACTGCTCACCCCGGCCTGACCGCGACCCTCGTCGTCGCGGTGGCGGCGACCCTCTCCGCCGCGGCGGCCGAGGGCGGGACGACGGTCTACGACGTCACCGTCGCCGGCTCCGACATCGCCGGCTCCGAGCACTTCGTCGCCAGCCTCGTCGCCGGCGACCACGTGGTCGTCGACAACGTGTCCGGCACGGTCGACTTCAACCCCACCCACCCGGGGGCGGGCTGCACCTACGCGGTCAACGCCAACGGCCTCGCCCGCGCGATCTACGACGACCCGACCAACGCCGTCCTGTGTTACGCGGACGACCAGGGCTGCACCGACCCGCTGCCCTCGAGCGGCCACGCCGGCCTCTACCGGATGCTCAACACCACCAGGTCCTTCGTCGGCACCGCCGGGGCCACCTTCAACGTCACCGCCAGCCGCCAGCTCTACCTCGGCGTCAACGACTGCCCGGCAACCCCCAACAGCGGCTCCTTCTCGGCCCGGGTCACGGTCAGCCACCCCGACCTGTCGATCGACGACGTCACCGTCACCGAGGGCAGCTCCGGCGCCACCAACGCCACCTTCACCGTCACCTGCGACCCCGCTCCCGCCAGCGGCCAGACCGTGACCGTCAACTACGCCACCGCCGACGGCAGCGCCACCGCCCCGGGCGACTACGCCACCGCCGTGGGCACCCTGACCTACACCGCGGGCCAGGCCTCGAAGACCGTCACCGTCGCGGTCGTCGGCGACACCCTCGACGAGCCCGACGAGACCTTCACCCTGACCCTGTCCGGGGCCTCGGGCGCCAACCTGGTCGACGCCTCCGGCACCGGCACCATCACCGACGACGACCCCACCCCGTCGCTCTCGGTCAACGACGTCACGGTCACCGAGGGCAGCTCGGGGACGACCAACGCCGTCTTCACCGTCACCCTCTCCGCCGCCTCGGGCCGGACCGTGACGGTCAACCACGCCACCGCCGACGGGACTGCCACCGCCCCGGCCGACTACGCCAGCACCTCCGGAGCCCTCACCTTCAGCTCCGGCCAGACCACCAAGACGGTCACCGTCGCGGTCGTCGGCGACGCCCTCGACGAGCCCAACGAGGTCTATGACCTCAACCTGTCGGGTGCGACCAACGCCACCGTCGCCGACGGCCAGGGCCTCGGCTCCATCACCGACGACGACCCGACGCCGTCCCTCGCCGTCGACGACGTCACGGTGACCGAGGGCAGCTCCGGGACGACGAACGCCACCTTCACCGTCACCCTGTCCGCCGCCTCGGGTCGCACCGTCACCGTCGACTACTCCACCGTCGGCGGCAGCGCCATCGCCCCGGGCGACTACACCTCGACCAGCGGCACTCTCACCTTCACCGCCGGCCAGACCACCCGGCCCATCACCGTCGCCGTGGTCGGCGACACCCTCGACGAGGACGACGAGGTGTACTTCGTCGGCCTCTCGAACGCCGCCAACGCCACCCTCGGCGACGCCTCCGGCCTCGGCACCATCACCGACGACGACCCCCAGGTCGCGATCATGATGGGGACGGACATCTCGGTGACCGAGGGCGACAGCGGCACGGTGAACGCGGCGTTCACGGTCAACCTGCTGGCGGCGTCGGGCAGGACCGTCAGCGCCGAGGTGTACACCGCGGACGGGACGGCGACCCAGCCGGGCGACTACACCGGCCTGACCCAGGCTGTGAGCTTCGCGCCGGGGGACACGACCGAGACGGTCAACGTCGCGGTCATCGGCGACACCCTCCACGAGCCGAACGAGACCTTCACCCTCCACCTCCACGAGGCGGTCAACGCCACCATCGCCGACTCGACCAGCCAGTGCACCATCGTCGACGACGACGGCGTCACCGTCGGCGTCGCCGACACGAGCGCGACCGAGGGCGACGGCGCCGGTGCGACGCTGCCCTTCGCCGTGACCCTTTCCGGCCCGGCCGCGGCCACGGTGACCGTTCACTGGGCCACGGTCGCCGGCGGCTCGGCCACGGCCGGGGTCGACTACGCGGCTGCCGCCGGCACCCTCACCTTTGCCGTCGGCGACACCGCCGAGACGGCCCCGGTTCCGCTCCTCGGCGACCTCCTCGACGAGCTCGACGAGACCGTCCTGCTCGAGCTGTCGAGCCCGACCGGCGGGGCGACCATCGCGGACGGCCAGGCCACCGGCACGATCCTCGACGACGACCCCATGCCGGGCCTGACCGCCCGGGGTGCCGAGGTCGTCGAGGGCATGACCGCGGTGCTGTGGCTCTCCCTCGACGCCGCCAGCGGGCTCGCCGTCGGCGTCGACTACCAGAGCGTCGACGGCTCGGCCCAGGCCGGCGCGGACTACCAGGAGGCGAGCGGCACCGCGGCCATCCCGGCCGGGGCGACTGCGGGCCGGGTCCTGTTCGCCACCCTGCGCGACAGCCTGGCCGAGGGCGCGGAGAGCTTCGCGGTCGACCTCGCCGACCCGTCGAACGCCGTCCTCCAGACCATCGCGGTCGCAATCGCCATCTGCGACGACGACGACGGCGGCGCCTGCCTCTTCGGCGACGGCTTCGACGCCGGCGCCACCGCCGCCTGGAGCGGCGCCGCGCCCTGAGCCGCGCCCGCCTGGGCTACCCTGGTCCCGTGGGTCTGCGCCACCTCCTCGCCCAGCTGCCGCGACTGCTGCGGGCCGCCGCCGG
>CAYTJW010000616.1:0-3879 GCA_964438135.1 uncultured Thermoanaerobaculia bacterium | reverse complement strand
GGTCGAGGGCGGCCTGGGCACGGGCGGCGGCGCCGGCGGTGTCGCCCGCGGCGAGCAGGGCCTGGGCGTCCCGAATCGCCGTGACCGCGTGGTGGAGGTTGCGGGCGCTGCCGGCCGACGGCCCCGGGTAGGGCCCGAGGTCGCGACGCAGGGCGAGCACGGACAGGGTGGCGGCCCACAGCAGGACCCACGCCGCCAGCAGCCGGAGGACCCAGCTCGGTTCGACCTCCAGGCGCAGGATCGGGGGCAGCGGCATGCGCGCCGTCAGCTCGCGGGCGCGCGCGAGCGGTCCGGTCAGCCCGCGACGGCCAGGTCGGGCGCTCGGTTGGCGGCGCTCCCCGGCGCCGCCGCCGGGTAAGGGCGTCGGCTGCTGGAGATCTGCCGGCGCGGAGTCGGCCGTCTCGCGCTGCGCCAGCGACCTGGACAGGGCGGCGAGAACCGCGGCCAGCTCGGCGCCGGTCTGGAAGCGGCGCGCCGGGTCCTTGTCGAGGCACTTGAGGACGATGGGGTTGAGGGCCGGGGGCAGGCCCGGGGCGACGGTCGAGGGGATCGGCGGCGACTCGTGGGCGATGCGCTGGGTGACCTCCTGCGCGGTGCGGCCCGTGAACGGGCGCTCGCCGGTCAGGAGCTCGAACAGCAGGACCCCGAGGGAGAACAGGTCCGACCGCTCGTCCGCGGGCTGACCCGCGACCTGCTCGGGCGACAGGTAGCTGGGCAGGCCGGTGGCGTCGGTCGCGCCGATGAGGCCGGCCACGCCGAAGCCGGTGATGCCGAGCGCGCCAGCGGGAGAGGTGACGATGGCGGCAGGGCTGAGGCCGCCGTGGACGACCCCGCGCGCGTGCGCGTGGTGGACGGCGTCGGCGACCTCCGACGCCAGCCACACCGCCTCGCTCGGCAGGAAGCGGACGCCCGCGGCCCGCAGCTCCTCGAGGGAGCTGCCCTCGGCTCGCTCCGTGGCAACGTAGAGCAGGCCGGTCTCCGGGTCCTCGCCGACCTCGACGGTGGCGGCGATCGCATGGTGCTGGAGGGCCTCGGCCTGGCGGGCCGCGCTCAGAAACCGCTCGCGAACCTCGCCCGCGCCCGCGTCCGCAGGGTCGACCCAGAGGGCGTTGAGGGTGACGCGGCGCTCGGCCGCAGGGTCGCGGGCCAGGCAGACGAAGCCCCTGGCACCCTGGCCGAGCGTCTGCAGGAGCTCGAAGCGTCCAACCCGTTCGAGAGCCATCGGCGGCATTGTACCTCGGCCGGTGGCGGTGGCCGCGGGCTGTGCCGATCTGGCGCCGGCGGGCCGAATCGGCGTGTGGGTTCGCCTCGAGCGCGACGCGGTCCGGCGGTGGTGGCGAGCCGGCGACCAGCGCCGGAGGCTCGGCGCGACGGCGACCCGCGGCAGCTCCCGCGGTGACGGTGGTCGTCGCGACCGGGCCCGGCAGAGCGCGAGCGGGGTCGGCACGGAGCTTGCCTGCAGCCGGGCGGGGCCAGCTGGCCTGCGGGGGAGCCATGGAGCAGCGAAGCGCAGACACTCAGTTCGACCGGGCGGCTGCCCGCCTGGGCGAGGTCCAGAAGGCCGTGGGCGAGGTGGTGGTCGGTCAGCAGGGGCTGGTCGAGTCCGTGCTGGTGGCGCTGTTGTGTCGCGGCCACGTCCTCCTGGAGGGCGTGCCGGGGCTGGCCAAGACCCTGACCGTGCGCACCGTTGCCGGCGTGCTCGGCGGCAGCTTCCAGCGGCTGCAGTTCACGCCGGACATGCTGCCGGCCGACGTCACGGGGACCCAGGTCTTCGACCCGGCGACCTCGACCTTCGTCGCCCACCGCGGCCCGGTGTTCGCCAACCTGGTGTTGGCCGACGAGATCAACCGGGCACCGGCCAAGGTCCAGTCGGCGCTGCTCGAGGCGATGGAGGAACGGCAGGTCACCATCGGCGACACCACCTTCGCCCTGCCCGACCCCTTCTTCGTTCTCGCCACGCAGAACCCGATCGAGCAGGAGGGCACCTACCCCCTGCCCGAGGCCCAGCTCGACCGGTTCATGCTCAAGGTCCTGGTGAGCTACCCCTTGCCCGAGGACGAGCGGCGGATCCTCGAGTTCCACCTCGGCGCCTCCTTCCCCAGCCCGCGTCACTCGAGCTCCCTGGACGACCTGCGCGAGCTCGAGCAGGTGGCGGGTCGGGTCCACGTCGACGACCGGGTCAAGGCCTATGTCGTCCGCCTGGTCGGGGCGACGCGGCAGCCGGCCGAGGTCGGCCTCGGCGACCTCAAGCCGCTGATCGCGTACGGGGCCTCGCCGCGCGCCGCCATCGCCCTGGCCCGCGGCTGCCGGGCGCTGGCCCTGGCGCGGGGCCGGTCGTACGTCATCCCGGAGGACGTCAAGGAGCTGGCGCCGCCGGTTCTCCGCCACCGCATGGTGCTGACCTACGAGGCGGAGGCGGAGGGGGCGACGGTCGAGGAGATCGTGGAGCGGATCCTGCTGGCGGTGGAGGTGCCGTGAGGGGACCCGGCCCCCGGCCGGAGCCGCGCCCGGCCGCCGGGCGACGGCTGCTCGGGGCGCTCCGGCAGGCCGGGCTGCGCTTCCTCGGCCGACCGCTGCCCCGGGAGCGGTCCGGTCTCGCCAGCGCCGAGCTGTCGGACCAGGTGCGCCGCCTCGAGGTGAGGGCGAGGCAGGCGATGGACGCCGGCCTCACCGGGCAGTACCAGAGCGCCTTCCGCGGCCGCGGCCTGGAGTTCGAGGAGGTCCGCGAGTACCGCCACGGCGACGACGTCCGCACCATCGACTGGAACGTCACCGCCCGCACCGGCCAGCTCCACGTCAAGCGCTTCCGCGAGGAGCGCGACCTGACCGCGCTGCTGCTGGTCGACCTGTCGGCAACCACCCGTTGCGGCTCGGGGGTGATGCTGATCCACGACACCATCGCCGAGGTCGCGAGCGTGTTCGTGTTCAACGCCGCCCGCCGCGACCGGGTCGGCGCGATCCTGTTCGACGACCGCCTGCGCGCGGTCATCCCGCCCCGCCGCGGCTGGCGCCACGGTCTGCGGGTGGTGCGGGAGGTGCTGGCGGCCACCCCGGCCGGGCACGGCACGGCCGTCGCCGAGGCGGTGCGGGCGGCCGGCCGCATTCTCCACCGCCGGGGGGTGGTGTTCCTGCTGGTCGACCCGGACTGCGCCCTGCCGCGGCGCGAGCTCATCGCCCTCGGCGGCCGCCACGACGTGGTCGTGGTGCGGGTCACGGACCCGCTCGTCGAGCAGGGCTGGCCGGGGCGGGAGCTGCCGGTGGCGGACCCCGAGGCCGGCGGTCGGGCCGTGCTGCAAGGGCGGGTCCGGCGGCGCCCGGAACCGACCCTGCCGGGCGTCGACACGGTCGAGCTGTCCACCGACTCCGACTACCTGCCGGCCGTGCGGTCGATGCTCAAGGCGAGGGAGCGGCGCCGTGCGCGCTGACGCGACGCTCGTTGCCCTGCTGCTGGCGGTGGTGTGGGCCGCCCCGGCCGCGGCCGCCGAGCCGGCCATCGAGGCCGTGGTCCCGGCCGGCCAGCCGGCGGTCGGCGACCGGGTCGAGGTGCGGGTGCTGGCGCGCGGCGGCGACGGTTGGCTGTGGGGTGACCTGCAGGTGACGGCGACGCCGGACGGGCCGTGGGAGCTGGTCGGCGCGCCGCAGGCCTCAGGCGCCGCCCCGCCGGCGTGGCAGCTGACGCGGGTGGCGATGAAGGTCGGCGAGCAGGACCTGCCGGTATTCGCCGTCACGGCCCGCTCGCCCGCGGGCGAGAGCCGCCGGCTCGAGGCGCCGCCGGCACGGCTCACGGTCGGCTCGACCCTGCCCGAGGGGGAGCAGGTGCAGCCGGCGCCGCTGCGCGACCCGGTCGGCGCCCGCGGCCTGCCCTGGGAGTGGCTCGTC
>CAYTJW010000615.1:0-3880 GCA_964438135.1 uncultured Thermoanaerobaculia bacterium | reverse complement strand
CCACGTTCCACTCCAGGTCCAGGGTGCAGGTCGCGTCCTGCGGGTTGGTCACCGACTGGAGGCCGGCGAAGGTCGGCGAGTACTGCCATGTGATCGAGGTCGCCGAGGCATCCTGGACACCGGTCGCGCAGCCCGAGCCCGTGACCTCGCAGTTGTACGAGTGCGTGCCGGTGTCGTTGGCGGTGTAGGTCGACGCCGTCGCCCCGGAGATGACCGCCCCGTCCCGGTACCACCGGTAGGTGAACGGCGCCGTGCCGCCGGTCCGGTTGGCGGTCAGCAGCTGCCCCGTCCCCTGGCACAGCGCCAGCGGCCCGTTCGGCGTCACGTCGACGCTGGTCGGGTTGCCGGAGCAGCAGCCGGTCGCCGACCAGTTGGTGAGCTGGTAGTCCTTGCTCACGCCGCAGCCGTTCACCGCCCGGATGCGGTAGGAGTGGGCGTTGCAGTCGCCCGGGTCGAAGCCGGCGATCGAGGTGGTGCCGGCCGGGATGTTGTCCTGCTCGAGCGCGCCGTCGACGTAGAGCTGGAACTTGCGGCTGCCCGCCTGGAGGCCGCCATCGCCCCACACCGTGTCGCCGCCGGCGAAGGTGGAGATGTCCGGCGCCAGCCAGGAGATGTTGACCTGGCCGCCGCCGGCGTTGGCGACTGTCGTCGCCGGCGCCGCCGGCGAGTTGGCGCGCTCCGACCAGTGCGCCGGCTCGGTGCAGATGCGGCCCACCCAGTTGTCCTCGTCGGCCGAGTCGCGGCGGTCGGTCCAGATCGCGTAGGCGACGCCGTTGACCACGTCGTTCCAGGTGTAGTCGCCCCACTGCATGCCGGTGTTGGCGCCGCTGCACACCGTGCCGCCGTACTCGCACGAGGGCGACGCCGTCACCTGCAGCAGCTCCCACTCGGCGGCGCTGTCCGCGCCGGTGACGGAGCGCAGCACCACGTAGTGGACCTGGCTCTGCCGCGCCGTGAGGTTGCCGCCCGCGCCGGAGGCCGAACGGTAGTACGACAGGTAGACCGCGCCGTCGGCCTGGTCGACCGTGACCGCAGGGTAGAACTCGTCGGTGTAGTCGTCGGTCAGGGCATCGGTGAGGTTGTAGGTGTTCCAGGCCCACGCGGTCGGGTTGTCGGCGTTGTTGGGCGTGCCCACCGCCACGAACACGTCGTCGTTGCAGGTCGTGTTGCCGGTGCACCCGGGGGGCGTGCAGTTCGAGCTCAGGTCGTTCCAGGTGAGGTATATCCGGTTCCGGAAGGGCGATGCCTGGACGCGGTCGTTGTCGCCCACCACGTAGTGGTAGACCGTGCGCGAGCAGGTCGACGGGATTCCCCAGTCGAACTGCTTGTAGTTGTACGACGCCACCAGGGTCGACGAACCCCAGGTGGTGCCGCAGTCGGTGGTGGACATCTGCTGCACGCCGGAGGTGAACTGGTTGTAGAAGTCGTGCGCCCGGCCGTTGGTCGAGACCACGATCGCCGAGCCGATGCTGCTGCCGAGGCCGGTGCCACGTGCCTTCCACGACTGACAGTAGGGCGCGGTCGCCCCGCTCGACGCCTTCACGGTCTGGGTGTTGTTGTTGTGGTACGCCACGTAGATCGTGTTGGCGCAACTGCTCGCGCCCCAGGGGTTGGTGTCGATGGCGTGGTCCTGGCGGTCGAACGTGGTGCCGGTCTCGGCCGCGGCGCAGCCGGTCCATGTGCTGCCGTTGTCGGTCGAGTAGCTCATCCACACCTGGCAGAGGGAGCCACAGGTGGAGAGGAACGAGTGGTAGACGTAGTCCGTGGTGCCGATCCGGTTGTAGTACGACACCGGGTCGCAGGTGCCCGAGCCCTGGTCGACCGAGTCCAGGCTCCAGGTCGTGCCGCTGTCCGAGGAGCGGTAGATCTCGTTGCGGGTGCCAGAGCTGGGGTTGGCGCTGCCGACCAGGTACTGCGGGTTCCACGGGTTGACGACGATGTTGGTCTCGTTGTCGGCGCCGGTGTCGTTGGCGACGTTCTTCTCCCAGTCCCGGGTCAGGACCTCCGGCCCCTGCCAGCCCTCGAGCAGGCGCGAGCAGTCGGGCTGCATGCCGGTCTCCGCATAGTACCGGCGAAGGAAGTGGAAGATCTCGCGCGGGTACTGGACAGGGCCCTTCTCAGGCAGCACGACACCTCGCCGCCGGAACATCTGCCGCAGCATCTGCCGCTCCGCGATGCTCAGCTCCTTCTGGTCGTCGAAGTCGTCCTCGGGCAGGCCGTAGACGCGGGCGTCGATCCGCTCGACGTACTTGTGGTGCTCGAGCAGCTGCCGCGTCTCCTGCCGGTCGAGACGCTCCATGCACTGGGCGTAGTCGTCGCGCGCGGAGTCGTCATCGCTGGCCTTGCCGGCCTGGGCCTCGCGCAGCGCCGCGGCTTCCGCGTCGACGGCAGCGGCCTCCCCGGACCGGCCCGCTGCCCGGTAGTGCCCCGCCAGGGTCGACAGGGCGAGGTGCCGGTAGCGGTTGGCGTCGGGCACCATCCGAAGCAGCGAGCTGGCGGTGTCGGGGTCCGCGTCACGGGCGGCGAGCTCGGCCAGGATCAGCTCGGCAAGGTCGAACGGGTTGACGTCGTTCTCCTCCTCGAGCTCGCGCTGCAGCAACGGCGCGAACACGTCCAGGCCCTGCTCGCGAATCGCTCGCAGGCACGCCATCCGCACCCGCAGGTCGCCGCGCTCGAGCAGCTCGCCAAACGGGCCCACCGCCCGAGCGCCGAGTCGGGCCAGTGCCCGCACGCCGCCGCGGACGACCCGGGAGTCGTCGCTCGAAAGCACCAGATCGACAACCACGGCGGCCTCGCGCGGCGTGACACGCTCCGCAAGCACCCGCAACCGGTCGACCTGAGCCGCCGGGTCGAGCCGAGCCAGGCTCCCGGCCAGGGCGACCGGGTCGACCAGGCTCACCAGGGGTTCCTCGAGGCGCGTCTCGGCGAAGTACGGGTCGTCGAGCCACGCCAACTCGCCGCCGCCAGCGGCCCAGGAGTCGCGAAGCCGGGTCGCCGCCTCGTCCAGTCGACCGTCCCTCGCCGCCACGGCCGCCGCGGCCTGGTGCAGGCCCGGCTCGGCGGGGAACTGCTCGAGAGCCTCGAGCACCGCGACCTCTGCCCGGTCCACCCAACCCATCGCCAGGCAGACCTCGGCCCTGGCCTGCAGCACCTCGACGGTCGGGAACGCCTCCGCCGCGCGGTCGAGCACCTCGGCCGCGGCAGTCGGCGCCATCTGCTCCTGGTAGGTGAGGGCGAGGGCGAGGTAGTCCCCAGCGTCGGCGCTCGCCGCTTCCAGGCGCGCCAGTGCGGTCGCGACCGCCTCGACCTCGACCGGGCGGAGATGGCCACTCGCCAGGCGGACCTCCATCGGCGCCTCGCCCGCGAGCAGTGGCTCGGTCTGGACCGAGGCGAGTGCAACCGCCAGCATGACGATGGCGCTCGATGCGCCGATGACCTGCCGACCGAACCCTGCGTCGCTCATGGCTCCCCCCTGCAGTGCGTCAGCCTCGACAACGCTGCGGGCCGCGCCCTGCCCCATACTCGACCCAAACGGGCCAGCCGTCAACGCGAGACGCACCATCACCCCGCGCGCGACGCGCCGCCCGATGCCCTCAGCATGACGTCAAGCACGGTGCCTGCCAAGAATACCGGTCTGGCGAGGCCTTGGCCTGCACCATCCCGGCAGAGGGCCGCGGCAGGAGGTGTCCCGAAACGAGGCAGTCGTCTGGAGCGGATTCGCGGGCGGGGGCGCTGCCGGCCCGGGAGGCGGGGGGACGGCCGGCTCAGTCGGTGAGGGTGAAGAGGCTGCGGACCTCGCAGGCCATGGGCTGGCCGTCGAGCAGAACCTCGACCTCCCAGGTCCCGTACAGCGACCCCGACACCACCGACGTCCCCGCCA
>CAYTJW010000614.1:0-3889 GCA_964438135.1 uncultured Thermoanaerobaculia bacterium | reverse complement strand
CAACCCTTTTGGCGTTTGGCGGCTTCTTCCGAAGAGCGTCGCGAGGGTCCGGCCAACAAAGCTGATTCCAGTCCTCATCCCGTCCCCGGTCGCGGTGCTCGCAGCCATCGAGCGCACCAAGGGAGGTCCCCTCACGGCGTCAGAGGTGTCGAAGATCGTAGCGGATAGCCCGTGCATCGCGATGGAGCCTGCCAATGCTCGCAAGTTGGAACAGTCAAGGGGGTACGCCGATCTCGAGCCTGACCTCGCATGGGAACAATGGCAACTCGTTCGCGAGACGCTGTATGCCACTGATTCGTGATGCCCTTAGATACCCCCTCTATTGCCTCTGACCCGGCTCGCCGCCTAACAGCGCGTTGCAGCGGACGCGGCTGCTACCTGGCTTGCTTGACAGGATTGTCGAACTCGAATAGCGCCTCGCATGCCAGCGGCACACACCGCCTTGTCCGACTCATCCCCGCTCCGTCCCAGCCGGCCTTTCCCCTTCAACCCCGATTGGATCATCGTCCTCCGGCGATGCGCTCCATCTCCTCATGAACGAGAACCGCTCCCGGGTAGCCGCAACGCCACGATCACCTGGCAAACCGCCTGACAGCGCGTTGCAGCGGACGCGGCTGCTTCCTGGCTGGCTTGACAGGTTCTTCAATCGGCTGCGTGCCGTCCTGCAGCAGCGGCTGCAGCCTCGCCGCTGAACGCGAGCGTTAGCTGGCTTCCCGGTGGGCCCTGGACCCCGCGAGGGTAGTGTCGTATACTGACACCATGGACCTGGCGGCGAAGCACCGCAGGCTCCTTGGCCGCATATTCCACGAGCCGGCACCCGCCGACGTCAAGTGGGCCGAGGTCGAGGCGCTCTTGCGCGCCCTGGGTGCGGAACTCAGTCAGGGCCGAGGATCCAGAATACGCGTCGCCCTCGGCGGGGTCCGTGCCGTATTCCATCGCCCGCACCCGCGCCCCGAGCTCGGGAGGGGAGCGGTACGGTCACTGCGACGCTTCTTGGCCGAAGCTGGTCTAGGCGCAAGGGGGTAGCATGCTCCATCACAGGGGATTCGCTGGCCACGCTGAGTATGACGAATCCGCCTCGGTGTTCCATGGCGAAGTACTCGACACACGCGACGTGATCACTTTTGAGGGCACGACCGTAGAGGAACTGGAGGTCGCCTTCCGGGAGTCGGTCGACGACTACATCGACTTCTGCCACGAACGAGGCGAGGAGCCCGACAAGCCGTTCTCAGGTCGTCTCATGGTTCGTCTGCCTCCAGACCTGCACCGCCAGCTGTTCATCGAAGCCAAGCGCAGAGGTACTAGCCTCAACCAGCTCATTGCTGAGCGCTTGTCTCAAGCCAGCTAACAGCGCGTTGCAGCGGACGAGGCCGCTACCCGGCTCGCAGTGAAGCACTTCGATCGTGTTCCGCGACGTCCCGCTGCAGTGCGCTGCGGCCTCGCCGCTGAACGCGAGCGTTAGACGGAACTGCGCTGGAGTTTTCCGATGCGATCCTGGGTACTGGAGAACGTCGAAGACGTTGCTCGACGCAATCCGCGCTCCTTCTTCATCCCCTCACTGGAGGAACGATGCGCACAGGCCGTTGGGGACGAAGTGCGCCTACATTTCCTACTCACCCAACCCGCAGCGGATCAACCACGCGCGGAGAGGATGTGGGTCGAGATAACAGACAAGAGGGGCAGCCCTCCCGAGTTCGATGGGATCCTGACCAACCAACCCGCCTTCCTTCCCGACTTGGCGCTTGGCGACCCCGTCAGCTTCAGGCCGGAGAACATCGCTCGCACCATCATCAAGCGAAGCGACCCGCGTTGGTTCGAGGCGGCCGAGAAGAAGGCGTTGGTCTCCAAGATGGCATTTGACCCAGGCGCAGCGATCACATGGATGTACCGTGAGACGCCCGATCGAGAGGACGACAGCGGATGGCGCCTCTTTGCGGGCGCCGAAACGGATCAGTACTTAGATGACCCGGCGAATGTCCGAATCTGCAATGTGGCTTGGCTGCTCGATTACGACCCGACGCTCGATCCTGCGATCCGGGCGGAGGTCGGCTCCGCGTTTGAACGCCATTCGTCGACAGAGCAATGGTGCGCAGTGCCCGACTGGAGAGCGCCGGCAGGGTGACGTTCCGTCTAACAGCGCGTTGCAGCGGAGGCGGCTGCTACCTGGTTCGCAGCAAGGCTCTCCAATCGTGAACGCTATGCCCCGTAGTAGCTACTGCAGCCGCGCCGATGAACGCGAGCGTTAGGCGCCATCGGGAGCACCATGGCAATCACCGAAACACAGCTCTACGAACTCTTCCAGTGTTGCTTCGGCTTCGCCAAGGTGATGCTCGAGAAGAGAGGCGAGTTCTACCCCTTCGGCGCTCAGATCACAGCTGACGGTCTCGGAATGGTCGCCGGCCACATCTCCGAAAAGCCCAACCCGCGAGAACTCTATGAGTTCCTCCTCGGCAGCCTCCGCACTGCAGCGAAGGACGGGAAGGTCCTCGCAGTCGGCCTCGCGGCTGATGTCACCATCCCCAAACAGTACGAAGCCTGCTTCCCGGACGGTGTCCGCGTGTTGCTCGAGGCCCCCGACTACAGTCGATTCCTCTACGTGCCATATCGCGTGACTCGGCCCGGCGCGATGGCTCGTCTCCTGCGCCGACCAAACCACGTCGACTACGCCGATCCCTTCTCGGTCGAGCTACCGCATTCGGTCTTTCTCGCACCAAATGGCGTCTAACAGCCAATAGAGGCGACGAAGTCAAGAGACGTTTTTCCCCCTGACCGGCCCGCAGGGGCGGGTGGTGGTATCTTCCGGACGGTAACCGTTACGGCAACCCGCACGCTTCAAGGGTGGCTGACTCGACGCTTCAAGGTCGGCGACAGGCCGAGAGGTCTGCACCGAACCGCCAACGGGGTTCTTCGTGACGACAGACTGGAAGCTGCAGCTTCCGTCGTTGCCACGTGGTCGAGATCGAGCTCGACCGCACCAGAAGCTCAGCGGTGCCGCGGCTGGCCTCATTCCCTGGCATCGGGATGGTCCGAGGACTCACCGGTTAGGCTGGAGATACCAGCGCGGGCAGACACACTTCAGCAGCAGGAGGACCAGGGCGGGCCCATTCCGCGCGCGGGGATCGACCCGCTGAGGACCTTGGGGATCCCGCCCTGGCCCGCACTTCAATTCCCGAAGATCAGCTCGTGCTTGAACTCCTTTCCGTAGCGCAGGACGTGATACACGGCCACCGCCAGCTTGTGGGCCACGATGGCATTGGCGATGGGCTTGGCCCCCTTCCCACGTCGGTGAAGGAGGTGACGATCCCGGAATCGTCGCACCCGTTCGTCACACCTGGCCGCGTGGACCGCGGCCTGGCTGAAGGCGGATTTCAGGTGGGCGTTGCCCTGCTTGCGCCCCCGCGGGGCCTTCGAGCTCCCGTCCGACTCGGCGCAGCCTGCCACCACCCGGGCGTAGGAGCTGTAGTGCCGAGGCGAGGCGAAGCGAGAGATGTCCCCGGACTCGTAGAACACCACCGGCGCCAGGGCAAGGCCCATCCCCGGGACTCGACGCAGCCGCTCCAGGCCCACCTCGCCGATTGTCGCTTCGACGATCGCGGCATCCAGCCCTGCGATCTGGGAGCTGAGCAGCCTGATACGGGATCGCTCCAGCTGCAGCAGGTGCCGCGTCCGGGGGTCGCTGAAGTAGGACTCGACCTCCTCGTCGCTCATGGCCTTCGCGCTGTTCCGGTCATGGTCGAGGAACCCGTGTCGGTACAGGCGCAGACGGAGAGCGGAGTACTCCCTCGCCCGCCAGGTGACGAGCTTCCCCCTCTGACGGATGAGGTCCCGGATGGGGCGGGTCTCCCGCGGGTAGATGAAGGCCTCCGGGAAGTCCCCCGAGCGCAGCAGC
>CAYTJW010000613.1:0-3894 GCA_964438135.1 uncultured Thermoanaerobaculia bacterium | reverse complement strand
CCGGCCTCGCCCGCGACCAGTCCGTCAGCCAGGAGCAGCTCGACGCGGCGCGGGCCACCGCGGCCGCCCTGGCGGCGACCGTGCAGGGGGGCGAGGCGGCGGTGGCCACCGCCCGCCTGCAGCTCGACTACTGCACCATCCAGGCACCGATCTCCGGCCGCACCGGCAAGGCGCTGGTGCACGCCGGCAACCTGGTCAAGGCCAACGACGCCCCGCTGGTGGTCATCCACCGCCTGCGGCCGTGCCGGGTCGCCTTCGCCGTGCCCGAGCGCGAGCTGGGCGCGATCCGCGCCCGCACGGCCGAGGGCCGGCTCGAGGTGGCGGCGGTCGTGCGCGGGAACGGCGAGAGCGCGGTCGAGGGCACGCTCGACTTCGTCGACAACCGGGTCGACGAGGCCACCGGCACGATCCTGCTCAAGGCCACCTTCGCCAACCAGGAGAGCCGGCTGTGGCCGGGCCAGTTCGTCGACGTGGTCCTGACCCTGGGCGAGGAGCCCGGGGTGGTGACCGTGCCGAGCCAGGCGGTCCAGACCGGCCAGCAAGGGCAGTTCGTGTTCGTGGTCGGGGACGGCCAGACGGTCGAGTCGCGGCCGGTCGAGGTCGCCCGGGCCCACGGCGCGGAGTCGGTGCTGCGGTCGGGCGTCGCCGCCGGCGAGCGGGTGGTGACGGACGGACAGCTGCGGCTGGTGCCGGGGGCGAGGGTGGGGGTGAGAGAAGGGGCATCGGGTGCGGGTACGGGTACTGGTACGGGTACGGGCGCAGCGGCTGGGGCGGGACCGGGATGAACATCTCGGAGCTGTTCATCCGCCGGCCGGTGATGACCACCCTGGTCATGCTGGGCATCCTGCTGTTCGGCTTCATCGCCTACCGCGAGCTGCCGGTGTCCGACCTGCCGACGGTCGACTTCCCGACCATCCAGGTGTCGGCCGGCCTGCCGGGCGCCAGCCCCGAGACCATGGCCTCGTCGGTGGCGACGCCGCTCGAGAAGGAGCTCTCGACCATCGCCGGGATCGACTCGATGAGCTCCTCGAGCTTCCTCGGCAGCACCAGCATCACCCTCCAGTTCGACCTCGACCGCGACATCGACGCCGCCGCCCAGGACGTGCAGGCGGCGATCTCCCGCACCTTGAGGCAGCTGCCCCAGGACATGCCGTCGCCGCCGACCTTCCGCAAGGTCAACCCGGCCGACTCGCCGATCCTGTTCGTCGCCATGACCTCGCCGACCCTGCCCCTGCACGTCCTCGACGAGTACGCCGAGACCACCGTCGCCCAGCGCGTCTCGACCGTGGCCGGGGTGGCGCAGGTGCAGGTCTACGGCTCGCAGAAGTACGCGGTCCGCATCCAGCTCGACCCGAGCGCGCTGGCCGCGCGCGGCATCGGCGTCGACGAGGTGACGCTGGCGGTGCAGGCGGCCAACGTCAACCTGCCGACCGGCACCCTGTGGGGGCGGCACAAGGCCTTCACCGTCGAGACCCACGGCCAGCTGACCGAGGCGTCGGCCTACCGGCCGCTGATCGTCGCCTACCGCGACGGCCAGCCGGTCCGGCTGGAGGAGCTCGGCCGGGTGGTCGACGACGTCGAGAACAACAAGACCGCCGCCTGGTTCGTCGACCGGCGGGCGGTGATGCTCGCCATCCAGCGCCAGCCCGGCACCAACACGGTCGAGGTGGCGCGGTCGGTGCTCGCCCTGCTGCCGTCCCTGCGGGCGCAGATCCCGGCCTCGGTCAACCTGGAGGTCCTGTTCGACCGCTCCGAGTCGATCCTCGAGTCGGTCCACGACGTCCAGCTCACCCTGCTCCTGACCCTGGCGCTGGTGGTGCTGGTGATCTTCGTCTTCCTGCGCAACGTGTCGGCGACGGTGATCCCGTCGCTGGCCATGCCGATGTCGATCGTCGGCACCTTCTGCGTCATGTACCTGCTCGACTACAGCGTCGACAACCTGACGCTGATGGCGCTGACCCTGTCGGTCGGGTTCGTGGTCGACGACGCCATCGTCATGCTCGAGAACATCGTCCGCCACATGGAGCAGGGCTCGAAGCCCCTCGCCGCGGCGCTCGCCGGCTCGCGCGAGATCGCCTTCACGATCGTGTCGATGACCGTGTCGCTGGCGGCGGTGTTCATCCCGGTGCTGTTCATGGGCGGCATCGTCGGCCGCCTGTTCCAGTCGTTCGCGGTCACCATCGGCGTCGCGGTGCTGATCTCGGGCTTCATCTCGCTGAGCCTGACCCCGGTCATGTCGAGCCGGTTCCTGCGCGACCCCAACCGCGAGCGCCACGGCCGCCTGTTCGCCGCCTCGGAGCGGGCCTTCGCCGCCCTGCTGCACGCCTACGAGGCGGGGCTCCGCTGGTCGCTCCGCCACCGCGCGGCGACCATGCTCTTCACCCTCGTCGTCACCGCCATGACCGTGGTCCTCTACGCCCGGGTCCCCAAGGGCTTCATCCCCAACCAGGACACCGGCCAGCTGTTCGGCCAGACCGAGGCCCAGGAGGGCATCTCCTTCGAGGCCATGGCCGAGCACCAGCAGGCGGTGGCGGCAGTCATCCGCCAGGACCCCAACGTCGCCGCCTTCATGTCCTCGGTCGGCCGCGGCGGCCAGGCGGCCTCGAACTCGGGCTTCCTGTTCATGCGCTTGAGGCCGCGCGACGAGCGCGAGCTGTCGGCCGACGAGATCGTCCAGCGGCTGCGGCCGCGGCTGGCCCAGGTGCCGGGCATCCGCGCCTTCCTGCAGGTGCCGCCGACGATCTCGATCGGCGGCCGCATGGCCAAGAGCCAGTACCAGCTGACCCTGTCGAGCCCGGACGTGGACGAGCTGTACGCGGCGGCGCCGGCGCTCGAGGCGAAGATGCGGGAGCTGCCCTCGCTGGTCGACGTCACCTCCGACCTGCTGCTGCGCAACCCCCGGGTCGAGGTGGAGATCGACCGCGACCGCGCCGCCGCCCTCGGCGTCAGCGCCCAGGCCGTCGAGGAGACGCTCTACTCGGCCTTCGGCTCGCGCCAGGTCTCGACCATCTACGCCCCCACCAACCAGTACCGGGTGATCGTCGAGGCTGAGCCCGAGCGCCAGCGCGACCCGTCGGCCCTGGCCGACCTCTACGTCCGCGCGAGCTCGGGGGAGCTGGTGCCGCTGGCTGCGGTCACGTCGCACCGGGAGGGGATCGGGCCGCTGGCGGTCAACCACTCCGGCCAGCTGCCGGCGGTGACCATCTCCTTCAACCTCGCCCCCGGCGCGGCGCTCGGCCAGGCGGTGGACTCCGACATCCCGCGGCTGGTGCGTGAGACCCTGCCCGCGACCGTGACCACCAGCTTCCAGGGCACCGCCCAGGCCTTCCAGTCGTCGATGCAGGGCCTCGGCCTGCTGCTGGTGATGGCGGTGCTGGTCATCTACGGCGTGCTCGGCATCCTCTACGAGAGCTTCATCCACCCGCTCACCATCCTGTCGGCGCTGCCGTTCGCCGGCGTCGGCGCGCTGGTGGCGCTGATGATGTTCGGCTCCGAGCTCAACATCTACGCCTTCGTCGGTGTCATCATGCTGGTCGGCCTGGTCAAGAAGAACGGCATCATCATGGTCGACTTCGCCCTCGAGGCGCAGCGGGCCGGGGGCATGGGCGCGGCCGAGGCGATCTACGAGGCCTGCCGGGTCCGCTTCCGGCCGATCATGATGACCACCATGGCGGCCCTGTTCGGCACCCTGCCGATCGCGGTCGGCTGGGGCGCGGGCGGCGAGGCGCGGCGGCCCCTCGGCCTGGCGGTGGTCGGCGGCCTGCTCTTCTCGCAGGCCCTGACCCTGTTCGTGACGCCGGTGGTGTTCACCTACTTCGACGCCCTCCAGGGCTGGCTCGGGCGCCGCCTGTCCTTCCTGACCGGGCGGCGCGAGGCGGCGTGACGGGATGACCC
>CAYTJW010000612.1:0-3904 GCA_964438135.1 uncultured Thermoanaerobaculia bacterium | reverse complement strand
CCCCTTCAGGGACGGGCCGTTGGCCAGGAGCAGGGCGTCCCCGTCGAGGGCGGCGGCGTCGCCGTGCACCACCTCGACGTCGCTGGCGCCGACCCGCGCCGCCACGATCGGCCCTCCCCCGCCCGCGTCCGTGCTCACGACCCGAGCATACCAGTCGTCGGCGCCCGGTCGCGGCGCGGGACACGAGGCCGGAGGTGGCGGGCACCTCCTCTGCATCCCCTCTCCAACCGGGTGGCGAGCGGGGAGAGGCTGCTCGCTGTCCCTGTGTCGTGTCCGGCCACCGATGACCGGGCGTCAGACCCGAGTGACACCATCGTCACTTCAGCACACCAGGCACCCATGCTCCGGCTGGTCGTCGCACACCAGAGCCGTTTCGCTCCGAGCCCGAAGCTCCTCCCCAACACAGCTGAAGCGCGACGGAATGCGCGTGCGGAGCGCCTTCTCGCAACGAGCCGCTTCACCCCGAACCGGCTCGACCGCAGGTCCACCCCCCACTACTGCTGGACGAGCTCCACCCGCCGGTTCTTCGCCTTGCCCTCCTCCGAGGCGTTGGAGGCGACGGGGGCGAAGGGGCCGCAGCCGAAAGGGGTGAGGCGGCCGGCGGCGATCCCGTGGTCGCGGACCAGCGCCTGCACGACCGCCTGCGCCCGCTCCTGGGAGAGCTTCAGGTTGTGCTCGACCGAGCCGGTGGTGTCGGTGTGCCCCACGACGGACACCTTGAGGGTGGGGTCGGCGCCGAGCAGCTTCGCGATCTCGGCGAGGGCCTGGCCTGACTCGGGCTTGATGGCGGCGCTGTCGGTGTCGAACTGGATGCCGTAGACGGCCGCGTGACCGGTGGCGCGGATGCTGCTCTGGAAGAGCTCGGCGCTGGCCTGCACGTCCTGGGTCATGGCGCCCCTCTCGACGACGGTGAAGCCGTGCTTGGAGGTGAACTCCACCCACAGGTGCACCCAGATCTCCTTGCCGTCCCGGGTCAGCTTGAAGGTGGACCTTCCCTTCTCGCTCCACACCACGGTCCCGCCGATGCTGGTGACGGCGTTCTCGAAGTTGCGCTGGATCTGCAGGTCGCTCGGCTTCTCGGTCATGTCGGCCTGGGGGTAGTACGTCAGCTTCGCGAGCTGCCCCTCGACGTGCTCGGTCTTCCCCTTGCCGACGAAGAAGTCGAACGCGTCGAACTGCTTCTGGTCGCAGCTGTAGATCCAGAAGCCCGGCATGCGGGTGAACAGCGGGTTGTCCTTGCACCTCGGGTTGTCCTTCTGCTCGACCGCCCCGCAGGTCGCCACTCCGAGTCCCACGACGCACGCGAGCACGATCGACGCTCTCCTCATGTCCGCCTTCCTCCTGTCTGGTCCCGCCGTGCCGGAGTGCCGCATCGGAGCACCTGGGCGCGGAGGGTTCGGCGACGGTTCCGCGACCAGACCGATCGGACACCGCCGGCCAGGGCGCGAGTCTACCACCCCCGGCTCCCGTGGTCGGGTCCACCGCCCGGGCCACGGCTCGCGGTCTGTGTTCGGCTCGGCGTCGAGTCTGAGCGCACGGGGAGAACGCGCGAGGCGCGCAGAGGAGGCATCGGCATCATCGGTGCCCGGCGTGCTGAGGTGATGATGGTGGGACAGGGTGGGCGCGAGGCGAGGCAGTCACGGGTCGAGGCCGGAGGCGACGTCGACTCCCCCGGGTCCTGGCGCCGGCCCCAGCATGGTCGGGGCAGCCGGGCGCGGACGGGGAGGCGCTTC
Organism: uncultured Thermoanaerobaculia bacterium; assembly: GCA_964438135.1. GTDB lineage: Bacteria > Acidobacteriota > Thermoanaerobaculia > Thermoanaerobaculales > Sulfomarinibacteraceae > CAYTJW01. The sequence goes on along the minus strand of CAYTJW010000612.1, from coordinate 2,171 downwards.
CACTGCCGCGGGGGTGCGCGCCCGCGGCGTGTCGCTGCCCCGCCGGGCGGCTATGATGGACCACATCGGGGTGGGGAGACGGCGGCCGCGGGGCGGAGTGGCGGCCGCGGCAGCGGACGGGGAGGTGGCGGCGATGGACCTCAGGCACCTCGCGGAGCGGGCCCGGTACCGGGTCGACAACCTGTTCGCGCGCGGCACCTTCATGCAGTTCGTGCTGCTCCTGGGGCTGACCGCGATGGCGGTGCTGGTGGGCATGTCGGCGGCCCTGCTCGGGCTCTTCGGCGAGGCCAACGAGCGGGTCGAGGCCATCCCGCGCGGCATCGACCAGGGCCTGTGGGACTCCTTCTGGTGGTCGATCGGCCACATCTTCGACCCGTCGTTCGTGACCGCCAACTACGGCGCCACGCTGCCGGTCCTGGCGATCTCGTTCGGCCTGTCGATGGTCGGCATGCTGGTCTTCGGCACCCTGATCGGCTTCGTCTCCTCGGGCATCGAGGGGCGGCTGGAGGCCCTCCGCCGGGGCAACAGCGCGGTGATGGAGAGCGGCCACACCCTGATCCTGGGCTGGAACGACAAGATCTTCTCGATCCTCAGGCTGCTCGAGTCGATGGACCGCCCGGTGACGGTGGTGATCCTGTCCCAGCTGTCGATCGGGGACATGCAGGAGCGGGTCCGGACCGGGGTCGGCTCCGGTGCGGGCCGCCGCCGGGTGCGGCTGGTCTACCGCACCGGGTCGCCGACCAGCCTGGTCGAGCTGGAGCGGGTGGCGTTCGCGCGAGCCTTCAACATCGTCGTCCTGTCCGACGAGTCGGCCAGCGCCGAGCTGGAGGACCCCGACATCCGGGTCATCAAGACCCTGGTCCTGCTCGCGTCCTACCGGGGCTGGGGCGACAGCCGGCCGAAGATCGCGGCCGAGATCCTGCAGCGCGGCTACTACGAGGCGGCCGAGATCGCGGCGCGGGAGCAGGTGACGCTGGTCAACTCGAGCGAGGTCGTCAGCCGGATCATCGTCCAGGCCGCCCGGCAGCCCGCCATCTCGCGCGTCTACAAGGAGCTGCTCGGCTTCTCCGGCAGCGAGCTGTACGTGCGCGGCTTCCCCGAGTGCGAGGGGCGCGCCTTCGGCACGCTCTTCCCGTCGTTCCCGGGGGCGGTGCCGGTCGGGGTCAGCCGCCGGGTCGGAGAGCCCGGGCGGCAGCGCTACCTGCCGGTGCTCAACCCCGGCCACGACTACGTCGTCGGCGCCGGCGAGTGGCTGATCTTCCTGTCCGAGGGGGAGGGGATCCGCTTCGACCCCGAGGCACCGGCGGCGAGCGGCCCGGAGCCGCCGGCGACGGCGTTCCAGCTGCCGCCGCCGAACCACGTCCTGGTCCTCGGCTGGAACGAGAGCGTCTACGACGTGCTGCGCGAGCTCGACCGCCAGCTCGACCCGGGCTCCACCGTCACCGTGGTCGCCGGCCACCCGCCGGAGCGCGCCGCCGAGCTGCTGGCGGAGAACCACGGCGAGGTCAGCGGCCGCATCCGCCTCGACTACCGCCAGGCCAACTACGCCCGCCGCGAGACCCTGCGCGCGTTCGTCAAGGACCGCTGCGACAGCGTCATCGTCCTCGCCGACCGCTCGGCCGGCGACTCGGACCCGGACTCCCGGACCCTCATCACCCTGCTCACGCTGCGCGACGTCGAGCAGGAGCTCGGCTTGCCCCCCGACCGGCCGGTGGTGAGCGAGTTCCTCTCCACCCACAACGCCGAGATCCTGAGCGACGAGCGGGTCTCCGACGTCGTCGTCAGCCCGGAGATCGTCAGCATGCTGCTGACCCAGGTCTCGCAGCAGCTGATTCTCAAGGCGGTCTACGAGGAGCTGCTGGTGGGGGAGAGGACGTCGGTGTTCCTGAAGCCGGTGGGCCTCTACGTCGCAGAGCTCGAGCGGGCGACCTTCGCCGACCTGCTGTGGGGCGCCTCCCGGCTCGGCGAGACCGCGCTCGGCGTCCGGCTGGCGCGCGAGGCGGACAGCGCCGCCGACAACTTCGGCCTGCACCTCAACCCGGACCGCCACGCCCGGCTGGGCTTGAGCCCGGACGACCGGGTGGTGGTCATCGCCCCGGCCTGCTGAGGCGGGACGGGACCAGGTCGAGGTCCAGGACCAGGTCGAGGTCCAGGACCAGGTCGAGGTCCAG
>CAYTJW010000611.1:0-3916 GCA_964438135.1 uncultured Thermoanaerobaculia bacterium | reverse complement strand
CGCCCTGCGGTGGGCCAACGTGGCCCAGTTGGCCGACCTCGCCGCCAACCCGCCGCTGACCTTGCCCACCGCCGAGGGTGCGTTCGCCGCTGCTCAAGGCGGCCTCGCGACGTGGCCGGGCTTCGCGGTCGGCAGCCCCGCAACCTGGGGGGCGGGAACGCTGGCCAGCCTGCTCGACCACGCTGAGCTGATCCTCGCTCCGGGGCCGGCCGCAGCGGGTGGGGTGCGCGCCCGCTGGCGCGTGCAGACGCTCGACGCGGGCCGGTTGGCGTGGAACGTGCATCTCGACGCTGGAACCGGCGCGCTGGTGGCGGTGACGCCTGTCGCTCTCGCGGAGTGCCCCTTCCCGGGGGGTTGCGCCGACTGCAACTCGCCGGTCACGGTCGAGACCATGGACATCGCGAAGGGCCTGCCGGAGAACGACCAGCTCAGCTGCTACGAGGGCAGTACCAGCTGCGGCGAGGACGGCCGGCGAACGCTGCTGGCGAACGACTGCCCCCTGTGCGACTACTACGAGTGCGACGGGCTTCCGCAGAGCTCGTGCAACGGCGCCTGCACCCATGAGGCTGCGGTGTTGGCCGCGGGAACCAAGATCGAGGTGTACTACGGCATGAAGAACAACACCCACGATCAGCACTGCGGCCAGCCGCGCAAGGGCGAGTTCATGCGCCTCGGTCTGAAGGTCGAGGACGGCTTCCCCTACTACGGGCCGTATGGAGGCAAGGTGCGCGCCGGCGCCCACGCCCCGAGCACCAAGTTCCGGCAGTGGGCCGGAGACGCCATTTTCTTCACCATGAGGACGATGGAGGTCCTCCACTACCAGCTCGGGTGGTGCGGGGTCGACGGCGGTTGCACCGTTCCGGCGCGGGTCGTGGTCGACGGGCACGGCGGCAGTGGCGGCGCGGCGTTCGTGCCCGACAGCGCCGACGCCTTTGCGCCTGAGGACGCGGTCAGGATCGACCAACCGGCCACAGGCTACCGCTCCCAGTCCTCGGCCCTCGACATCATCGCCCACGAGTGGGGGCACGGGGTCGACAAGTACGGCTCCGCCAACTTCTCGGCGATGGAGTGCTCGGCCAATCAGCCCGACCCGTGCGAGATCAGCGAGGGCTTTTCGGACGTCATCGGCCACTTCGTCGAGCGATCGGTTCAGGCCGTTTCCGGGTCCGGGCCCGAGACCCCCGACTGGACCGCCGGCGAGGACTGGGACCCTGCCAACGCGTCGAACAACCTCCGCGCAGCCGACGCGTTCGAGGAATACGCTGGTCGGCAGTGCCCCAACATCCACTACTCCGTCCACGTCGCCGACCCGGGCTGCGAGCCAGACTCCTTGACGGGAAGGCCGGCACACAGCAACGGCAATCGGCTCGCCGTGGTCTTCAAGCTCCTGGCCGACGGCGGCCAGAACCCGGCGCACGGGCACATCCAGCCGTGCCCGGGCTGCGACATCGACGTCGTCGGTGTCGGCCTCGACAGGGCAGCTCACATCCTGTTCCGGGTGCTCACGGTGCTGGCGGACGGGAGCACGACCGACTGGGACGACCTCCCACAGCTGTCCATGGCGGCGACATTCGACCTCTACAACGACGACGAGCCACCGTGCGCCGAGGAGACCCAGCTCTCGGTCAAGGACGCCTTTGCGGCGGTCGGCTACCCCGAGGTGGGCTCTCCCTCCCGGGTGAGCTGCCCCGCCCAGCAGCCGTGCACGCCCCCTTGCGAGGACGAGTGAGCTATGCGCGCCGCAGTGGTCGTCGCGCTGGCCGTGCTCGGCCTGGCCCTGCCCGCCGCGGCCGAGCAGCCGGGCTGGGACGCCATCGCCGACCGGGTGCTCGCGATCCGTGGTCAGGACTACGCTGCGGACCTCGCACTGCGCGGCCTGTGGGCGTTCGAGCCCGAGACACGGGCGTGGGAACGGCTCCGCTACTTCGTCTTCGACGCGCGCCCGGGGGATACCTCTGCGCTCGGCCGCGGCGTGGCGATGGCCGCCACCGATGGCGTGGTCGTGTTCCAGGCCTGGCCCATGAACCTCGAGCTGGAGCCCGGCACCTTCAGGGTCGTCCGCCGCACCTCGCCGATCGCCGACCCGGCGGCCCAGGGCCTGGCCCTGCAGGGCCCAATCGTGGGGGTCAGGGAGGGCGAGGCGTTGGGCCTCGAGCCCGGCACCTACGGCATTGGCCTGTGCCGCATCATGGGCTGGGTCGGCTTCGAGCCGCGCGAGTGCCCGGCCTACGTCCTGCCGGGCACCGGCCTGCCGCTGGACTACACCGACGAGGCGCCGTGGCCGCTGCTGCGACGCGACGAGGGGAGCCAGCTCGACGTGGTGACGTACCTGCCCCCGCTCGACTGGTACCCGGAGTGGCCGGGCTACAACCGGGTCTCGCCGACCCTGACACTGGACGTGGCGGGGCGCTCTTTCTGGCGCGGCACCCCGCACGGCGTGGAGCTGGTGCCGGTCGAGGACGGGGTCGTCGGCGAGCCGACCGGCCAGGTGACCTTCACCTTCCCGCCCTTCGACAACGACGTGATCACGCTGGAGAGTCTGTTCTACCACCCGCGGCGCCACGAGTTCCTGCTCACCACCGGATACGGCGAGCACTTCGTGTGGGCTACGGGCGCGCTCGAGCCTTTGGGCATGATGGATCTCCTCGTCGACCACGAGCGCGCGCCGGTCGCCGTCGGCTCTCTCGGCGAGCAGCCCGCGACCTACGAGCAGCTGGTTCCGGTCGTGGCTCACACCGCCGGGCGCAACGGCACCTTCTGGACCTCGGAGCTGTGGCTCTACAACCCGTCCGCCGAGGCGACGACGGTGGAGGTCCGCCGGGTGGCCGCCCCTGCCTCGACCTGGAGCGTCGAGCTGCCGGCCCACGGCTCGACCCGGGTCGCGGACGTCCTGGGCGCTCTTGGCGGGGGGCCGGAGGGCGACGGCGCGTCCCACGACGCCCTGGTCCTGACCTCGCCGTACCGCTGGGGGGAGCAGGTGGTCACGGCGTCGCGCACCTCGACCGCCGCGCCGGAAGGCGGCACCTACGGCCACGCGGTGACCGCGGCGCCGGGTCGGACCGGGTACTCCAATCACCTCGTGTACCCGGGCGAGCCGGAGCCGGAGTGGATGGTCGACGCCGTGCGGCGGGTCCCCTACGCCGGGGCCTCCAGGCTGTACGCCGACCACCGGGTCCCGGGACGCTTCCGCCACAACCTCGGCGTGGTCAACGACGCCGACGATGCGGTCACCCTGACCCTGCTGTGGGGGCACATGCAGGAGGGTGAGGAGCTGCTCCCGGACGTGATGGCGCTGCGGCCGGCCAGCGCCCTGCAGAGCCTCGAGGTCGCGCCGCACAGCGTCCGGGTCCTGGACCTGGAGGCACTGTTCCCGGAGGAGGTGACAGGAGTGTGGCCGCCGCGGATCGCGGTCTGGGGCAGCCGGCCGGTGGCCCTGTGGATGTCCATGGTCGACAACACGACCGGCGACCCGACCTTCGTCCCCTACTCGTGCCTGCACTGGGGCACCGACCTCTGGGGAGGGGGCATCGAGGGCGTGCGCGCGGCGGTACCGGTGGTGGCCCACGCCGCCGGCGCTGGCGGCACCGTGTGGCAGACCGACGTCTACGGCGTCGACTGGCTGCTCGACAGCTACGTCCCGGTCGTCTGGCTCCACCCGCGCGACACGGCCCGCGACTGCGGCGGTGCCGCCCTGGTGGAGGAGATCGGCGCCTACCTGGACCCGGAGGTCGCCCAGCCGCCCGAGGCGTGGCCCGACACCTGGGGCAACTGGGGCACGGTGCACCGCGACGTGGCCCGGGCCTTCTGCCCGTGCGCTGCCGACGAGGACCTCCAGGGCGGGCTGGAGATCCTCTCCGCCGACTGGCTGACCGGCTGGAGCCGGACCTACACCACCCGGGCGGACGGGGGCACCTAC
>CAYTJW010000610.1:0-3954 GCA_964438135.1 uncultured Thermoanaerobaculia bacterium | reverse complement strand
TGATGGCGTTCCTGGCGGGGCTCGTGGCCCGGCCGACCCGGGCCCGGCTCGAGCTGCAGGGGCTCGAGGGCGGCTACGGCGCGCCGCCGGCCGAGAGCGAGGCCGCGCTGGCGGCCGCGGTCGCCGACCTGCGCAACCGGGTCGAGGCGCTCGACGCCCAGGTCGCGCCGCTGGCGCGGGAGGCGGCCGAGGTCGGCAACCGCACCTGGGGGCCGCTCCTGCGCGCCGGCAACGACAAGAGCCACCTCGCCCGCCAGGTCGAGCGGTCGGCCGACATCTACACCTCGCGCGTCTCCAACTTCCAGTGGGCCAGCCCCTTCGCCTACCTGCGCGGGCGCCGCGGCAGCATGCCCCACGACCCGCTCGCGAGCTGAGGCCCGATCCCGATCCCGCCCGGACGAAGAAGGGGCGGCCGCGTCTGCGGCCGCCCCGTGGTTGTCCGGACGCGTCGGTCGCCGGTCCTAGAACTCCAGCCGGAAGCCGACCTCGTAGCGCCGCGGCGTGGTCCACGCCAGCTCGGTGCCGAGCGGCGTGGCGGCCATGGCGTCGCTGGCGAAGGCCGCCGGGATCTCGGTCGAGAAGACGTTGAGCACGGCGACGATCGCCTCCAGGTTGACCTTGCCCACCTGGAAGCCCTTGCTCAGCTGCAGGTCGAGGCCGTAGGAGTCCTCGCCGTCGGCGCCGCCGCGCGGGGTGACGAAGATGTCGGTGTTCCAGCGCTCGCCGTGCTGGCAGTAGCTGAACATCTCGTCGGTGATGCCGGCCGCGTCCAGCGCGGCGTCGCTCGCGGCCAGGACCGTGGCGCAGTCGGCGGTGACGGTGTAGACACCCGCCGACGACCACCAGCCGTCGAGGCCGACGGTCACGTCCCAGGGCAGCAGCAGGTAGCCGCTGAGCTTGACGCGGTGCTCGCGGTGGTCGGCCATGTAGCCGTACTTGTTGTAGAAGGTGAGCGGGAAGACGTCGAAGTCCGGCTCGTCGTAACCGCCCGACGCGTCCTCGTCGCTCGAGCCCTCGGACTCCGACCAGGTGTAGCTCAGCATCAGGTGCATCCAGTCGGTCTCGCGCGACTCGAACTTGAACATGATGGCCTCGTAGTCGCGCACCATGTACGAGATGTTGGCCACCGCGAAGTCCGCGCACTGGTTGGCGTTGGTCCAGGTCGAGGGGTCGTCGTAGTCGAACGGCACCCCCTCGCCGAACAGCATCCAGGTGTTGTTGAGGCAGGTGTCGCCGAACAGGCCGCGGGTCTTCTTGTCGACGTAGGACAGCTCGAACGAGGTGTTGTCCAGGATCTGCTGCTCGAAGCCGACGATCAGCTCGTCCGCGTAGGGCGCCTCGAGGTCGCCGAGGCCGAGCTGCTCGATGGTCCGGTTCGGCTCGCCGCCGCCGAACAGCTCCTGGAAGAAGTACAGGTGCTCGTGCCCCATCTCGTCGACGTAGACGTAGGGCTCGCCGTAGGCCCGCTCGAGCAGGGCCAGGTTGCAGATGCCGGTCGAGGCGCACAGGTACTCGTACCCGTACCACTCCTCGGTGCCCTCGACCACCCCCGAGTAGGTGTCGGGCAGGCCGAGCGCCGAGGGGTGCATGAACCGACCCCACGACCCGCGCAGCACGGTCTTGCCGTCGCCGCGCACGTCCCAGGCGACGCCGAAGCGCGGCTGCCAGCGGTCGAGGGTGGCGACATCCTCGCCGACGGTGTTGACGTAGCTGATCGTCTCCCAGCGAACGCCGGGCTTGACGGTCAGGGACGGGAACGGCCGCCAGTTGTCCTGCAGGAAGCCGGTCCACATCTCGCCCGTGGAGTCGACCTCGTCGCGCGCGGTCTCGAGCGGGTAGTCGACGTACATGTACCAGTCGGTCAGGCCGTCGCCGTCGTAGTCGTAGAACGGGTAGTAGTCGGGGGCGCCGTCGGGCGGCAGCACCCCGTAGTAACGTTCGCCGGTGATGAAGTTCCGGCTCGCGAAGGAGATGTCGTTGTACTCGAAGCCGGCCTTGAGCTCGTGGGCGCCGGCGAAGTCGTCGAGGAAGTAGCTGAAGCTCGCCCGCGCCTGGTCGCGGTCGCGGTCGGACTGCTGGTAGTTGACGTAGTTGTCGTAGCCGACGCCGGTCCAGGCGTCGAAGAAGGCGGGGGTGTCGAGGTCGCCGGACATCGGCCCGACCTCGATGTAGCCGCGGTTGATCCCGACCTGGGCGGTGAGCAGGGCGGAGTCGGACAGGACCGAGTTCAGCTCGGCCTGGTAGATGTCGCCGCCCTGCTTCTGGTAGGAGTCGGCCTCGGGCGAGGTGTAGGTGCCCGCGTCGCTGTTGTCGATCGTGGCCGGGTCGCCGGAGTACTTGACGATGGCGCGGTGGCTCGGGGCGACCTGCCAGGTGAGCTTGGCGATGTAGTTCCAGCCGTCGTAGGTGCGGGTGTTGGGCTGGAAGTCGCCGACGTTCGAGTAGGGCGGGGTCGACTTGGTCAGGACGTACTCCCCGGAGGCGAAGAACCACAGCTTGTCGCGCAGGAAGGGCCCGCCCAGGGTGGCGGAGTAGTCCTCGAAGGAGGACTCCATCCGGTCCGGGTCGTAGTGGTCGCCGGACTCGTACATGCTGTTGTCGCGGTAGCGGATGTCGAGGGTACCGGAGAGCTCGTTGCCGCCCGACTTGGTGACCAGGTTGACGACGCCGCCGGTGGCCTGGCCGAACTCCGCCTCGTAGCCGCCGGTGAGGATGTTGACCTCCTGGATGGCGTCGAAGTTGAAGTTGGTGCCGAAGGTGGCGGTCACCGGGTCGGTGGTGTTGAGGCCGTCGATCAGGTAGGCGTTCTCCGAGCCGAGCGAGCCGAAGACGTTGACGTTGCCGGAGCCGGCGACGCCGGCGGCGTTGCCGATCACCGACAGGTAGTCGCGGCCGCCGGCCCCGACCGCCGCGTTCTCCAGGTAGGCCTGGTCGAAGGTGGTGCTGGAGTCGACCTGGGTGGTGTCGACCACCGGCGCGGTGGCGGTGACCTGGATCTCCTCGGCGAACTGCACCTCGACCATCTGCGCCCGCACCGTGGTGGTGCGGTCGAGGCTGACCTTCGCCTCCAGCTCGACCGGCTGGAAGCCGGGCAGGTCGAGCTTGACGTTGTAGACGCCCGGCGGCAGCAGGTTGAAGACGAACTCGCCGTCCACGCCCGTGACCGCGACCTGCTGGCCGCCGATCAGCACGTCCGAGGAGATGATCGCCGTCACCCCCGGCAGCGCCACGCCGTTGTTGTCCTCGACCACCCCGGTCAGCCGGCCGGTGGTGGCGGCCATCGCTGCCCCGGCGGCGAGCAGCAGCACCACGCCCATGACGATGTTCGCTCTGCGCATCACCGATCCTCCCTCCTTCGTGAACCGCCGCCCCGGAACCGCCCGGGCGGCTCGATGACCGTGTCGCCCCATTCTACCCCGGCCACCAGCGGCTGGTCTCCAGGTCGACCGTGCCGTCGGCCCGAAACGCCACCCCCTCGGCCGCGAGCAGCGCCCGCTGCAGCCCTCGCGGCAGCTCGGGCAGGCGCTCGGTGGAGCAGGCGCCGGCGGCGTTGACCACCCGCTGCCAGGGCAGCTCGTCCGGGCAGCGGTGCAGCACCCACCCCACCGCCAGCGGCGACAGCCGGCGGCCGAGCAGGTGCGAGATCTGGCCGTAGGTCATCACCCGCCCGGGCGGGATCGCCGCCACCAGGGCGAGGACCTCGTCTCGCACCCCGCCCCGGTCGCCGCGTCGCCGGGCTTCGCCCCGTCTCCCCGTCATCCGGCCTCGCTCGCGTGGCATCATACCCGGGTCGGGGCCCGACGTGCCCAGGGTCTGCCCCGCGCTGCCGCGGCGATGCCACCCCGTCTCCTCGCCCCCGCCACGCCCGCCGGCGATCGTCGCCCCATGGCCACCGCCCCACGCCCCGCCCACCCCGTCCGCGACCCCCAGTGCCACCACCGCTTCGGTGAAGGC
>CAYTJW010000609.1:0-3959 GCA_964438135.1 uncultured Thermoanaerobaculia bacterium | reverse complement strand
GGACGCGGCGATCGCGTCTGGCGGCGAGCCGCGCCGCGCCAACAATGACGGAATTGCGTGACTGGCATCATTCCATGACGGAATTGCGTGACTGGCACCATTCCCCATTCCGCCAGCAATGGCGGAATTACGTGACTGGCACCATTCGCGTGACTGGCACCATTCCGGCACCACTCCGGAATTACGTGACTGGCACGACTCCGGTTGCCTGTCATCCCGAGGCCGGGGTGGTCGGGTGGGCGTGCCCGGTCGAGCTCCCGCCGCGTCGGCGCCGATGTTGACGACCTCGAGGTGCTCGAGCTGCCTGGCGAGCTCGGAGGGCCGAGACGACCTCAGCCCGCCGAAGTGGAGGCCCCTGAGCGGAACCACCAGTGGCACGAGCGACCTCCCGCTGCCGCCCCGGGGGTCGGGCGACCGTGCGGGTCGAAGGGACCAGGGCCACGACGCGGGCCGTCGCCCTCCCCGGTCATCGGCAGCCAGCCTGCCAGACGGCGGGACCCCGACGCACCATCGACCTCCCGTGCGCGGCCGCGGGTGCGGTCGACGTGATTTCGGCGCTGCCGGACGCCGTGCCCCGCGTCGAAGGCGCAGGAGCTCAGCCCTCGCCTTTCGCCATCCTCCTGGCCTCTCTGACCAGGGTCGGCGCGTCCCAGGCGGGCAGTATCTCCTCGCGCTCGCGGGTGTAGTCGCCCTCGCCGCGCTCGTACTGCTGGACGAACCGGACCGCGTTCACCCACCCGAGCTGGGCCACCAACACGCTGAAGCCCCTTTGCCGCAGCTCGACCGGGTCGGCGATGATCGCGCTCATGGCATCACCTCTCTGAACAGGCTCATCGGGTCGGTGACCCTCACCGTGAGCCCTGGCCCGAGCCGCCGGGCGCGGGCGAGGACGCGATCGTCGCAGGTGACGAAGACGTCTGCCGCCGCGGCCTCTGCGCTGGCCAGGTGGAGCGCGTCGAACCCCCCGAAGCCGGCCGCGATCAGCTGTGCCGTGCGCCGCTCGAGGAGGTCGTCTGCGATCTCCACCATGACGCAGGAGTCGAGCCACTCCTGGACGCGTCGAGCCCGGAGCGCCACCGGGTTGAGGCTGTTCTCGAGGTCGTGGGCGGCGGCCCGTACGAGGTGGATACCCTGGGACCGCTGCCCGAGCAAGGCGAGCATTGCCTCGGACTCGAGACGGACCCGCGGCTGGGACTGGTCGTCGAATGGCCGCTTCAGGCAGCACAGGTCGAAGTACACCCTCACTCGACCATTATCGCGCTGTTGTCAGGTGGACGCGCAACGGCCCGGCTCGGGTTGCGGGTCGAGCGCCGCGGGAGTGCTCTGCGGTACCTGGCTTGACGCAGTGACGAAGCGCTGAGGACCTCCTCGACGCCGCTGCGGCGGTCTGCACCGCGGCCCGCCTCTCCTGCGGCGAGGCGCTGCCTCTGCCCTCGGACGTGAGACCGCGACGAGGCCGGACGGCTGGTCGCGATCTGGCGCTGACGCGGCGGGCGCCCGGACCGGTTCCAGGGTGTCGACGTTGACCTGGGGTGGGCGCAGGGGTGGCGAACCTGCCTCGTGGAGAGCGCGCGACGGTGGACGGCGACACCGTCGACAACGCTGGACCAGGTACCAGAGGGCCGGACCGCTGCCCACCCGTCGGGACCCGCGACCGGCGGAGCCGCACCAGGCGAGCAGACGCTCCTCCTGCGTCTTCGTGGTCCCGCCGCACGAGGTGCTCGAGGCGCCCACCCACGCGGCAGCGAACCGCCTCTCCTCAGCCCGCTGCGGCCGCGGCCTCTCGGCGCAGAGCTACGTCCTCGCCGCCGACTCCTCGAGGTCGACGGGGTCGCCCGCCGCGACCCCCGCGTCGTCGAGGTCCACCCCGAGGTGAGCTTCGCCGCGCTCGCCGGCGAGCCGCTCCCGGAGCGCAAGAAGACCTGGGCCGGCCAGGCGCGGCGCCGTCGCCTCCTCGCCGCGGCCGGCATTACCCTGCCCGACGACCTCGGCCCCTCAGGCGTGGTCCCCCCCGACGACCTCCTCGACGCCGCCGCCGCGGCTCAGACCGCCGCCCGGTTCGCGAGGGGGGAGGCGGAGCCGCTGCCCGTCGACCCCGACCGGGACGACAGCGGCCGCCCGATCGCCCTCTGGCGGTGAGCCGGCCGGCGCCCGCACCGCTTCCAGGTTGTCGCGGGCGATCCGGGGCAGGCGCAGGCGTGGCAGGCCTGCCTCGTGGACAGCGCGCGACGGTGTACGGCGACACCGTCAACAACGCTGGACCAGGTACCAGAGGAGGTACCGCATTCGCCACAGCTCGGATACTCGAGGTCCGGAGCGCCCCGGCCGGCGGCAGCCTCCCCCGGTCACCGGTCAAGCCAGCAGGCCCAACACCTTGTCGGCGCTGATCAACATCCCCGTCCCCCTCGACGGCAGGTCGAAGCGCTCGTGGACGTCCGGTGCGGCGACGATCTGCAAGGTGATGACCGGCGCCAGGGCGGCCGAGAACGCCAGCAAGCTCGGCGACGGGGTGGGGTCGCTCAGGCGACACTCGGCCAGCAGCCACGGCGAGCGGTCGCGGAGGAGCAGGAAGTCGACCTCGCGCTTCTCCTTGTCGCGAACGTAGCAGAGCTCGAACAGCCCCAGCCCCGAGTCGGTCCAGAAGTGGGCCGCTTTCAGCAGATGGGAGGCGACGAGGTTTTCGAACCGGGGGCCGTCGCCCTCTACCTCGGACCACTCCCACAGGTAGAGCTTGGGCCGCTTGCGGATGGCGCGCGCCACGCGGCGCGTGTACGGCGGCAGCGTGTACGTCAGATAGAGCTGGCCGAACCAGCTCAGCCAGCGCCGCATGGTGGGGTGGCTGACCTCCACGTCCTCGGCCAGCGATTGCACCGACAGGGGTGACCCGACCCTGGTCGGCAGCAGGGATGCGGCGGCCTCAACGAGGGCGACCTCCTGTGCTCGAGTGATGTCCCGCAGGTCCTCCCGCACCAGCCGGTCACCGCGGGTGCGGCGCCACAGGTTGCGGAAGGCCACGTCTCCCGCGAGGAAGGGCTCGGGGAAGCCGCCGAAGGCGAGGAGTCGGTCGAGGACGCCGGGGTCGGCTGCGAGGCGCGCCTCGAGGCGGCCCGGGAGCTGGTCGGGATCAGCCGGTTCCGTCGCGCTCAGCTCGCCGACCGAGAGGGGGTGGAGCCGGAACGGGAAGTAGCGGCCGAGGAGGCTGTCGCCGCCGCGCCGGAAGAGGTCGAGGCGGGCGCTGCCGGTGACGACGATGTCGGCGTCGGCCCCGCGCAGGTCGTAGACTCCCTTGAGCGTGCTCTTCCACCGCGGCGCCTTGTGCAGCTCGTCGAAGATCACCAGCGGCCGTGGCCCGACGGGGCGAGGTATCAGGGCCTTGGCGTCCCGGACCCAGGCGCGGCGGAAGGAGCTGTCGTCCCAGGTGTAGTAGCGGAACCCTGCCCCCTCGTCCGCCACCGGGTCGAGCTGGCGGGCGAGGGTTGTCGTCCCCACCTGCCGCGGGCCGGTGACGAACGCCATCTTGCCGTGGGCCAGGGCCGTGCGGCGGATGAGGTCGAGGTACCTGCTCCGGATCATCGCTGACCATTCTGCGCACTGGCGTTCGTTTGGTCAAGACCGGATGAACGCGAGCACGACTCCGGTCAGGACGGTCGGACGAGACCCGCAGCGGAACCCCACAGACGCGCCCGGCGTTGGCGATGGTCCTCGAAGCCTGGAGCGACAGGTTGACGACGCTGACACCGAAGCGCACCGGCCTCGGGCCTGCTCGGGCTCGCCCGGCAGGCGCTGGCGTCCCACAATCCTCGAGGTGGCCCACTTGCCAGCGATCTCGCGCGCTCCCGACGCCCTGGTCGCCGGCGTCGACGGCTGGTCGGGTGGCTGGGTCGCGGTGGTGCTCGGCGGCGGGCGCTTCCATGAGTCCCTGACGGCGCCCGCGTTCCCCCACCTCCTCGGCCGCCTCG
>CAYTJW010000608.1:0-3963 GCA_964438135.1 uncultured Thermoanaerobaculia bacterium | reverse complement strand
CGCCGCGCCCGCGGCGTCGACGCGGTCGACCACGACCCCGTCCGGCGGGCCGCCGCCGCGGGCCGGCCCGGCCCGGGCCAGGCCCAGGGCGACCACGAGTGCCAGCGCCGTCGCCGCCGTGCGAGCTACTCCCTCGACCACCATCCTCTCTGGAGTGTACGCGCCGGGCCGGCGGTGGCAAGGCCGTCGACCGGCAGGCACCCGCCGGGGACGCCGGGGCCCGACGGCGCTGCCGTCCTCGCGCCGCCGACCGGACCGTGGCGGGATGGCCTGCCTGGCCCCCGCACGGGACCGGGCGCGCCCGGTTCGGTCCGCCGTCGCGACCCGCTCGCCGCTACCCCGCCGCGTACCCCGTCATCCGGTCGAAGCTCAGGTAGCGGTAGACCTCGGCCTCGTGGCCGGCGATGCGCTCTGAGTGGAGGCGGAGGTACTCGTCGACGGTCGGGATGCGGCCGAGCCGGGCGGTGACCGCGGCCAGCTCGGCCGAGGCCAGGAAGACCCGGGCGTCCTGGCCCATGCGGTGGTCGAAGTTGCGGGTCGAGGTCGAGACCACGACCGCCCTGTCCTCCACCCGCGCCTGGTTGCCCATGCACAGCGAGCAGCCCGGGATCTCCACCCTGGCACCGGCCGCTTCGAGGGCAGGGAGGACGCCCTCCCGCCGCAGCTCCTCCGAGTCCATGCGGGTCGGCGGCGTGACCCACAGGCGCCGGACGGCGACGCGGGCGCCGTCGAGCAGGCGGGCGGCGGCGCGGAAGTGGCCGATGTTGGTCATGCACGAGCCGAGGAAGACCTCGTCGACCGCGGTCCCGGCCACCTCGGACAGGAGGCGGACGTCGTCCGGGTCGTTGGGGCAGGCCAGGATCGGCTCCTTCAGTGCGTCGAGGTCGACGTCGAGCACCGCGGCGTACTCGGCGTCGGCGTCGGCCGAGAGCAGCTCGGGGGCGGCGAGCCAGGCCTCCATGGCCGCGATCCGCTGCCGGAGCGCCTCGGGGTCCCGGTAGCCGTCGCGGACCAGCGACGAGAGCAGGGCGACGTTGGAGCGGAGAAAGGCGGCCACGGTGTCGCGGCCGAGGGCGATGGTGGCGGCCGCGGCGGAGCGCTCGGCCGAGGCGTCGGTGAGCTCGAAGGCCTGCTCCACGTGCAGCCCGGGCAGGCCCTCGATCTCCAGGATGCGGCCGTTGAAGACGTTCTTCTTGCCCTTCTTCGCCGTGGTCAGCAGGCCCTGCCGGATCGCCACCCAGGGGATGGCGTTGACCACGTCGCGCAGGGTGATGCCGGGGCTCAAGGACCCGCGCAGGCGGACCAGCACCGACTCCGGCATCTCCAGCGGCATGACCCCGAGGGCGGCGGCGAAGGCGACCAGGCCGGAGCCGGCCGGGAACGAGATGCCGACCGGGAAGCGGGTGTGGCTGTCGCCGCCGGTGCCGACCGTGTCGGGCAGGATCATGCGGTTGACCCAGGAGTGGACCACGCCGTCGCCGGGCGCGAGGGCCACGCCGCCGCGGTCGGCCATGAACGGCGGCAGGCTCTGGTGCATGCGGCGGTCGACCTCGGTCGGGTAGGCCGCGGTGTGGCAGAAGGACTGCATCACGAGCGGGGCGACAAAGCGCAGGCAGGCGAGCTCCGTGACCTCGTCGGCGGTCATCGGCCCGGTGGTGTCCTGGGAGGCGACCGAGGTCATCCTCGGCAGGCAGACCGTGCCGGGGTGGACGCCGTCCGCGCCGCAGGCGCGGCCGACGATCTTCTGCGCCAGGGTGAAGCCCACCCCGGGCTTGCGCACCTCGGGCTGGGGGACGAACAGGTCGAGCGGCCCGAGGCCGAGGGCGGCGCGGGCGCGGGCGGTCAGCTGCTGGCCGATGATGAGCTGGACGCGGCCGCCGGCGCGGACCTCGTCGAGCAGGGTGGGGGGCCTGAGCTCGAAGCGGGCCAGCGCTTCCCCCGACGGGTCGGCGACCAGCCCGTCGTGAGGGCGGACGACCACGACCTGGCCGGTAGTGAGGCGCGACACGTCGCACTGGATCGGCAGCGCGCCCGAGTCCTCGGCGGTGTTGAAGAAGATCGGCGCGATGACGCCGCCGAGGACGACGCCGCCGCGGCGCTTGTTGGGGATGTGGGGGATGTCCTCGCCGATGTGCCAGACGAGCGAGTTGCAGGCCGACTTGCGCGACGAGCCGGTGCCGACCACGTCGCCGACGAAGGCCACCGGCAGGCCGCCCGCCTTGAGCCGGGCGATCTCGGCGAGGCCGCCCGGGAAGCGCGTCGCACCCATGGTCTGAGCGTGGAGCGGGATGTCGGGCCGGGTCGGCGCGTGCTTGGCCGGGGAGAAGTCGTCGGTGTTGACCTCGCCGTCGACCTTGAAGACGGTGGCGCGGATCTCCCGCGGCACCTCCGGTCGACGGGTGAACCACTCCGCGGCGGCCCACGACTCGACCACCCGCCGCGCCGGTCCCACTCCCTTCTCGACCAGCGCCCAGACGCCCGGGAAGGCGTCGAGCACGAACAGGGTCCGGCTCAGTGCCTCCGCCGCGTCCGGCCCGAGCTCCGGGTCCTCGAGCAGGCCCAGCAGCGGCGGCGTGTTGTAGCCGCCGAGCATGGTGCCGAGCAGGGCGACCGCCTGGCGGCGGCCGACGGCGGGGGAGCGCAGCTCGCCGCGGGCGACCTGGCCGAGGAAGCCGGCCTTGACCTCGGCTGCCGGGTCGACGCCCGGCGGCACCCGGCTCGAGATCAGGTCGAGCAGCAGCTCGCCCTGCCCGGCGGGCGGGTCGAGCAGCAGCTCGCACACCGCCCGGGTCTGCTCGGTGGTGAGCGGCAGCGGCGGGACGCCCAGCGCGGCCCGCTCCCCGACGTGCACGAGGTAGTCCTGGATCATGGCTGATCCCTCTCCAATGTGGCGGTCACGGCCGCACGGTAGGCGGCCGGCCCGCGCCTGTCAACGGCCGTTCGCCGCCGCGGCTCGCCGCGGCAGGGCCAGCCCGCCGCCGCCGGCCGCTCCTGGTGCGGGCCGGGAGGTGGCGTGTAGACTGCACCGGACCGAAGGGGGACGCATGAGGCACGGTGTCTGGTTCGCCCTGCTCGTGACGGTGGCCGCGGCGGGGGTGGCCGCGGCCGGGGACGTCCAGGTGTTCTGTGAGCCCGGCCTGCGTGTCTACGTCGACGGCGAGCTGGCCGCCATCTCCAGCCGGCTCGACGACGGCGCCTTCCTGGCGGACCTCGCCCCCGGCCGCCACACCCTGCGGGTGGAGAGGGACGGCTTCGTGCCGCAGAGCTTCGAGGTGGTGGTCGGCCCGGTCCCGGTCGAGGTCACCGTCGGCGAGCTCGTGCCGGCCCCGGCCGAGGCCCGGCCCGCGGCGCCCCTGTCCGTCCAGCCCACGGCCGCCGTCGGCAGCCTGGTCGTCACCTCTGCCCCGCAGGTCTGCGTGGTCGAGGTCGACGGCGTGCGCCACACCAAGAGCGCGCCGCAGCTGACCATCGGCGGCCTCGCCGCCGGCGAGCACACGGTCGTCTTCTCGAAGCCGGGTTACGAGCCGGTGTCGGAGGCGGTGACGGTCCACCCCGGGTCGGTGGTCAGCGTCCACGGCAACCTCAAGGCGGCGAGGGTCGAGACCGCGCGGCAGGGGCGGGGGGCCCTGCGCCTGCTCTCCGAGCCCAACCGGTGCACGGTCCGGTTCGCGGGCAGGCTCATGGACAAGACCAGCCTGAACCTGAACCTGTCGCGGGTCCCTGCCGGCGAGCACCCGCTGGTGGTCTCGATCGCCGGTCGCGAGCTGCGCACCACGGTCCTGATCCTCGACGGGCAGAGGGCGATCGTCCGGGTGAGCTTCCTGCCGGGGGACGAACCGTTCGTCGTCTCGTATATCCCGATGTGACGCGGCGAAACCCTGACTGCCCCGGCGAGCGGCGCCCGGCAGGCGGCGGCGGGCGCAAGGGGCCCTCGCCGCTGCCGGTTGGCGGTGCGAGGGTCCG
>CAYTJW010000607.1:0-3974 GCA_964438135.1 uncultured Thermoanaerobaculia bacterium | reverse complement strand
ATAACCCGACTCAACCACCCGCGGCGGTCACGGATCTCCCCGGGGGGCTACACCTCGGAGCGCCAGCACGGTCGGGAGCATCCGGTCGCCCGGGTCGTCGCGCCCCGCGCCGCGAGCCACTCCTCGCACCGCCCCCCGGCCAGCTCGGGTGCTCGGTGAAACCGATCGTCAGCTCACCCAGTGTGCGACCGGTCGGAGAAGGAACTCCTCGACCGGGATCCCGTCCCCGCCCACGAGCAGGGTTCGGTCGGGTCGGAACGCCTCGGCGAACGCCTTCATCCCGGGCAGGGCGACCGGGCTCCGTCGGCTCTTGACCTCGACCGCGGTCAGTCGCCGAGCCCGCCGAACGACGAAGTCGACCTCCCGGTTGCGGTCGCGCCAGTAGGAGAGCTCGCACTCACCGCTGGCGGCCGCGTTGGCGAGGTGCGCCCCGATGGCGGACTCGGTCATCCGGCCCCACAGCTCGGGATCGGCATGTGCTTCGTCGAACCCGACGCCCGACAGCGCGGCCATGAGGGCCATGTTGAGCACCTGCAGCTTGGGGCTCGAGGCGCGCTGGCGAACCGTCTCGCCGGCGTACTTCGGTAGCCCGGTCAGCATTCCCGCGGCCCCCAGGAGGTCGAGGTAGTGGGCCAGGGTGGTCGCGTTGCCCGCGTCCTGCAGCTGCCCGAGCATCTTGGTGTAGGACAGGACCTGTCCGGAGTAGCGGCACCCGAGCTCGAACAGGCGGCGCAGCAGGGCGGGCTTGTCCACCCGTGAGAGCAGCAGCACGTCGCGGGCGATGGTGGTCTCGATCAGGGAGTCGCGGACATGGCGCACCCATCGGGCGGGGTCTTCGACCAGCGGCGCCGCGCCGGGATAGCCGCCGTAGAAGATGAACCGCTCCAGCGTCCAACCGAACGCCGCCCGCATCTCAACGAGCGACCAGTGCGGCAGCCGGAGCATCTCGAACCGCCCCGCCAGGCTCTCCGACAGCCCGCGCTCGACCAAGAGCGGCGCCGAGCCGAGGAGAACCACCTTGAGCGGGCGCCGTGCCCGTTCGTCCTCGTCCCACAGCCGCTTGACCGACTCGGACCACCCGGCCGCCTTCTGGACCTCGTCGAGGACCAGGATCGACCCCTCCGCCTCCCCCATCAGACGGGCGGCATCCCACTGCTGCGCGATCCACCCCGCCCCGCGCAGGGTGGGCTCGTCGGCGCTCGCGAACTGGACTGGCAGGCCGACCGCCTCGGTGGCCTGCTGCACCAGGGTGGTCTTTCCCACCTGCCGCGCCCCCGCCACCACCTGGATGAAGCGCCGCGGCTCCCGGAGCCGTCCGGCAAGGACCTCGACCTGGGGACGTTGGAAGATCGCCATCGAATTACTCATGTCACTGAGTAATCTTACTCGCGACAACGACCAGCCGCAAGGGTCCCATCGGTGCCTGGCCTGCCGAGGCGCAGGCTCCTCAGCCACGACGCGATCACGGTTGGCACGGGCCAAGCTCACGCCACTGCAGACCGAGCTGCGACGACGACTGCACCGCCCTGTCGCGGAGACCGTGGCGTGGCTCCGTTCGGTGGTGGTAGGCCACTGCGCCCCCACCATGCCGTGCCGGGCAACACCCTGGCCTGTGGGTTTCCCGCTTGGGAAACGGAAACGTGCCGGGTTCGCACGTTCGGCCATTCTCCGGCCCAGGGGCTGCCGCCCCTGCCATGCATCCCGGGAGGCGTGACGCGTGACCAAGAGCGCCGGATGTACGAAGCCGGCTCGCATCCTCCAGCAAGCCCCGCACCGATGGCACCGATGCCTGATCGGCCTCGACTCGGACTTCGGCCACCTCGACCTCGGCCAGGCGTCGACGTGGACCACGGCGGGGAGGCACGCTGTCGCCGACAGGCCTGCGCCTGTCGGGTCGCTCCGCGCCGTGCCTGGCCCACCCGACGCGAAGACCTGCCCGCGCCTGCGGGCAGGTCCCCGTGGGGCGGGCAGCTCCGCCCGCCGCGAGCGTGCCGGCGGTCGGCGCCTCGGCCACCCACGGCAACGGGTTGGTGCACGACGTCACCGCGGCCGGCGGGTTCGTCCAGTGGTCGCACGCGGCCTGGCCGGAGGGGGTGTACTGGTCAGTGCTGCACGGGTAGTGGGGCGCGCCAGCGGATCCATGAGGAGCACGCTCGGCTCATGCTCCGGGCCGCGCCCGCTGTCGACTCCGCGCTCTCGCCGCGCGCGGACCAGCGGAGTGGTCCACCCTCGTGCCGCTCTCGCGCCCGATCGGACCCGGGCACCCGGCCCGCCGGTTGAAGATCCGGCCGAGCCCACCCCGGACGAGCGCCACGGTGCGCGACGGCGGCACCGCCGAGGTGCGCGGCGCGAGGTGGCAGCGGTCGGACATCGGGCACCGGGCGCGGGCCAGGCGACCGTCGCGCCGCCTGGCGACCCGGGTCAGCCCGACGAGGCGGGCCGGCTCCTCAGGATCGGCAACGACGTCCTCGCCTGACGACATCCGGTTGTGGAACTGGTCGAGCCCGCCCGCGAGCAGATGCCGCCGCTGCCTGGGAGGCGCCCCCCACATCGGCACCCAGTCCAGCAGGAAAAGTCGGGAGTGAATGACCCGGCACGAGAGCTGGTACGAACGCGCCGAGGCCGCGTTCGAGCCAATCGGCGAAGGGCGCCGAGCGGAGCGTCCTGTCCTCGGCGCCGCGGCTCGTCAGAGGTGGAAGTGCCCGTGGGCTTCCGGCTGGTACAGGATCTCCCTGACGCCGATGCTCAGCACCCGGCCGTCCTCGGGCCGGGGCCAGCCGATCGACTGCCCTACCGCCAGCCCCAGGGCCGCACAGCCAATCGGGGCCAGCACGGACTCCCTGGCGGCCCGGAAGTCCGCGCTCTCCGGGTAGACCAGCGTGACCTCCCGCTCGACGCCGGTCGTCTCCACGAAGTACCGGAAGCGGGAGTTCATGGTCACGACGTCCGCGGGGACCTCCTCCGGCGGGACGACCCGCGCCCTCGACAGCTCGGCTTCCAAGAGCTTCACCGCCTCGGCTTCACGCGGGTCGGTGCGCGACTCGATGAGCGCCTGCAGGCGCCCCAGATCAGCCGTGGTGACGATGATCTCCGGTCGTGTCATGACCAAGCCCTCTCTCCGGCGCGACGGTCGTCCTCTGACCCTCTGCACAACCGCTCAGCGCTCCATCTTACTCCACCGAGGGTGGCTACTCTGGGTGCCGGGCTCGTGTTCGACGGGATGCCGGAGCGGGCCTCCGCCAAGCTGCCGCCGCCGAGCGTCGCTCCGCGGACCGCGGGCCTGATCGACCGCCGGTCGCCGGGAGTGGCTCTCGCCAGGTCACGCCACACCGACGTCGTCGAGCCCTTGACGCGTGCCCCGCACGGACCGAAACTGGGGTTGGAGGCCCGCCATGCGACACCGCCGCCACCTCGTCCCTGTGGTCGTGTGCTCCGTCGTCCTGGTCGCGGTCTGCCAGCTCCCGGCCGCCACCACTGTCGACCAGGAGAGCGCTCCCTGGATGCGCTTCGAGCTGGTCGACGACGCGGTCAGGGAGCGGGTGGCGTCTCGCCGGCCCGACCTCGAGCCGCTCGCCCTGGCCGCGGCCGACCTCGACGAGGACGGGGTGCCGGACCTCGTCACCGGCTTCGCCGCCAGTGAGGGCGGGCTGGTCGGCGTGCTGCGCGGCAACGTCGACGCCATCTTCCCGCACACCGAGGAGGCCCAGAGGCGCCGGCAGGAGCGCACCTTCACCGAGCAGCCGTTCCTCGGCGCCCTGAGCTCGTCCGAGCTGCCGGAACCGCCGGCGTTTCTCGTCACCGGCGACTTCGACGCCGACGGGCACTTCGACGTGGCTGCCGCGGCCCGCGGCGCCTCCCGGCTGTGGCTGCTCGCCGGCGACGGCCGCGGCGGTCTCGGCACGCCCCGGGCGGTGGCCCTCCCCGGCGATGTGACCGCCCTCGGCGCCGGCGACCTCAACCGCCGCGACGGCCTC
>CAYTJW010000606.1:0-3987 GCA_964438135.1 uncultured Thermoanaerobaculia bacterium | reverse complement strand
CTCAACGCCGACCACGACGCCGGCTACCTCGCGATCGGCAAGAACCCGCGCTGGGTCGTCAAGCCCACGGTGGCCTACCTGTGGGCGCGCACGGTCCGGTGCAAGGGCTGCCGGGCAACCATCCCCCTGCTGAAGACCCGCTGGCTGTGCCGCAAGGGGACCAAGCGGGTGCTCCTGACCATCACCCCCAACTCCGACCGTAGCGGCGTCGTGTTCGGCGTCGAGGACGACGTGCCGGTCGAGGGGCGCAACCCGGCCCAGCGCCGCGAGCACGACAAACGCCTCGGCCAGGGCACCATCGCCCGTTCCGGCGCCTGGTGCCCCTGCTGCGGGCGGCCGGGGACGGTCGCGATGGGGATGGAGGACATCCGGCAGGAGGGCGTCGCCGGTCGGCTCGGCATGGTCATGACCGCGGTGGTGGTGGACGGTCAGAAGGGCAAGGAGTACCGGCTGCCCGAGCCGCTCGAGGTGGAGCGAGCGGAGGAGGCGGCTGGGGCAATGGAGGAGGTGTTCCGGGAGATACCGTTCGGGGTGCCGGAAGAGCTGATCGCTGAGGACGCGAAGCGCAACACGTGGTGCGTCCAATACGGCATTGCACGCTTCGCTGACCTGTTCACGCAGAGGCAGCTGCTGGCATTGGGTACGTTCGTTGCGGCGACCCGGGCGGCCACGACGGTCATGGCAGAGCTGGACTACCCTGGTGCCTGGTCGCGAGCGGTGGCCTGCTACCTGGCGATAGCGAGTGATCGCCTCGCGGATCGTCTGAGTACGCAGTGCCGCCCTGACCCAAGTCCGACCCAGAGCGGTGTCATCAACACCTTCGCGCGTTTCGCCTTGCCGCTGACTTGGGACTTCATCGAAGCCGTGCCCCTATCCGGATCCAGTGGTGGCTACCCCGGCAACATCGAGTGGGTTGCCAAAGTGGCCGAGCACACCTGCGCGACCGCTACGGCCGAGCGTCCGACAATCCTGGTCGCGAACGCCGTCACACGACCGACTCAGGACTTCGATCTGATTCTCACCGATCCTCCCTACTACGATGCGATTGGCTACTCGGTCCTGATGGACTTCTTCTACGTGTGGCTGCGCCGGACCCTGCACGGCCTCTCGGCCGAGGTCGACGCGGCCTTTGCCGAGCCGCTGGGGCCGAAGTGGTCCGCGGAGCGGGGCGACGGCGAGCTGGTGGACGACTCGAGCCGCTTCGGCGGCGACGCGGCGGCCTCGAAGAAGGCGTACGAGGACGGGATGTACCGCGCCTTCCGCGCCTGCTTCGAGGCACTGGCCGAGGACGGGCGGCTGGTGGTGGTGTTCGCCAACAAAAGCCCGGACGCCTGGGAGACCCTGGTCGCTGCCATGATCCGGGCCGGATTCGTGGTCACCGCCAGCTGGCCGATCGAGACCGAGCGCAAGAGCCGGACCCGGTCCCTGGGGTCGGCCGCGCTCGCCTCTTCGGTGTGGCTGGTCTGCCGCAAGCGCCCCCTCGCGGCGCGACCCGGCTGGGACGGCCCGGTGCTCGAGGCGATGCGGGAGCGGATCCGCGAGCGGCTCAACGCCTTCTGGGACGCCGGCATCCGCGGCCCGGACTTCGTCTGGGCGGCCACCGGGCCGGCGCTCGAGGCGTACAGCCAGCACCCGGCGGTGAAGAAGACCAACGCTCCGGGCGAGCTGCTGGCCGTGCCCGAGTTCCTGGCGCACGTCCGGCGCCTGGTGGTGGAGTACGTGGTCAGCCGGGTGCTCTGCCTCGACGGTGGCGGCGACGCCGCCGCGGGCCTCGACGACGTCACGACCTACTACCTCCTCCACCGCCACGACTTCGGTCTCGCCGACGCCCCGGCCGGAGCGTGCATCCTGTACGCGCTCTCCTGCGGCCTGTCGGACCGCGAGCTCGAGGTCCAGCTCGACCTCGTCAGCCGCGGCGGCACGGCGTCGGCGGCGGACGACGGCGCCGAGGACGGCGAGGAGACGGACGAAGACGAGGCGGGCGAGATCGCGTCGGGCGGCTCCACCTTCCGCCTCAAGCCGTGGGACCGTCGCACCCGGCGCGGGCTCGGCGTCGAGGGAACGGGCGGCCGCCCGGTGCCGCTGGTGGACCAGGCGCACCGGCTCATGCAGCTGTGGAAGGCGGGCGAGCTGGCCGAGGTGGAGCGCTTCCTCGACAGCCGCGGCCTGCGCGCCAACCGCCTCTTCCCGCAGCTGCTGCAGGCGCTGGTCGAGCTCGCTGACGCCGGCTCGAGCGAGCGCACCACCCTCGAGTCGATCGCCAGCCACCTCAAGGGCCTCGGCCACGCCTTCGACCGCGCCCAGGCTCGGTTGCCGGACATGGGCGGCGGGGCCTAGGATGGGGGAACGGGGGTCGCCATGCTGACCAGCCTGCACCTCGAGGGCTTCAAGAGCTTCGCCGCGGCCGACCTCGCGCTCGGGCCGTTCACCGTCCTGGTCGGCGCCAACGCCTCGGGCAAGAGCAACCTGCGCGACGCCTTCCGGTTCCTGCACGGCGTGTCGCGCGGCTACACCCTGGCCGAGATCATCGGCGAGAAGTCCGAGGAGGGCGTTCTGCAGTGGGGCGGCATCAGGGGCGGTTCGCGCGAGGCGGTGTTCCCAGGCATGGGGACCTTTGCCCTCGATGTAGGTCTCGCCGTCGAAGCATGCCGTGCCCACTACCGGATCGAGGTCGACCCGGGGGCCAACGGGCGCCCTCCACGCCTGGTGAAGGAGAGCCTCTACCTCGACGAGGCGATGGTGCTCGACACCCATCCCGCGACGGACCCACCTCCGCCGCCGGAGCCTGCCACGATCTTCGCGGCCTTCAGGCAGGACCAGGCCGGACCGGCGGTCTGGTTCTCGAGCCGCAACGACCGGCCATTCCTGGCGCAGCTGTCTGCCGACCCCGCCACCCCAGCCTCGAACCGAGAGGGGTGGCGAGCTGTGGTCTCGGCGCTCTCCTCCATGCGCTTCCTCGACCTGAGTCCCGAGGCCATGCGCCGACCCTCGCAACCGGGGCAGACGGTGCTCGGAGACAGCGGCAACTACCTGCCTTCGGTCCTGCAGGCCATGTGCGAGGACCCGGCCCGCAAACGGGCCCTGGTCGAATGGGTCGCGGCCCTGACGCCGATGGACGCAGCCGACTTCGACTTCGTCCCAGACCCAAGCGGACGGGTGCACCTCGTGCTGGTCGAGGAGAACGGCCAGCGAACCTCGGCCCACAGCGCATCGGACGGCACCCTGCGTTTCCTCGCGATGCTCGCCGCCCTGCTCGGGCCGCAGCCGTCAGCCTTCTACTTCTTCGAGGAGCTGGACAACGGCATCCATCCGGCCCGTGTCCATCTGGTACTCCAGCTGATCGAGCAAGCGGTTGGACACGGCAAGCTGCAGGTCGTGACCACCACCCACTCTCCCGAGGTGCTGGTGCTCCTGCGCCAGCCGGCACTCGAGCACGCATCGCTCACCTACCGGCTCCCAGGCAGCACGGAGACCGGAATCCGTCGCCTTCTCGACATCCCTGACGCCCAACGGGTGATCCAGAGCCACGACCTCTGGCGACTGCACGCGGGTGGCTGGTTCGAGGACGCCATGTACCTGTCCAGCGACGCCGGTGAGGGACCATGAGGGTCCTGGTAATCCCCGAGGACTTCCGCAAGGACCAGCACCTGCTCAAGCCGCTTGTGGAGATGATGGTGAGCTCGACGGGAAAACCGCGTGCACACGTCGTCGTGTGCAGCGACCCACTGCTGGGCGGGGTCGACCAGGCCCTGCGGTGGGAGCGTGTCCAGGAGATCATCGGGCGCTACCGCGGCATGGTGGACCTGTTCCTGCTGTGCGTGGACCGCGACGGTCGGGCCGGCCGGCGGCAGCAACTCGACCGGCTCGAGGAACAGGCGGAGGTCGAGCTCGCCGGGACGGCCCGGCTCTTTCTGGCCGAGAACGCCTGGCAGGAGGTCGAGGTCTGGGTCCTCGCCGGCCACGACCTGCCGGCGGAGTGGTCCTGGC
>CAYTJW010000605.1:0-3991 GCA_964438135.1 uncultured Thermoanaerobaculia bacterium | reverse complement strand
CCGCGGGGTCGAGGGGCGCCCGGCCGGCCGCCCACCGGCGTCCCGCCCCGGCCACGCCCGCCGCCGACGGGATGCTAGACTCGCCGCACGCGTGGGGCGGACAGGGCCTCGCCGCGGGGCGGGGCGGCTCGAGCGCGCCACTGGAAGGGGCGACATGGTGACGGCAATCCGTTCGGTCTTCATCGGCACCGGCAGCTGCATCCCCGGGGTGACGGTGCCAAACAGTGCCTTTCTCGACCGCCAGTTCTTCGCCGCTCCGGGTCAGCTGCTCGACCGCTCGAGCAACCCGAGGGTCGTGCAGAAGTTCGAGGAGATCACCGGCATCGCCGAGCGGCGCCACGTCTCTGACGACCAGGTGGCCTCGGACATCGGCCTGGCGGCGGCCCGCGCGGCGGTCGCCGGCATCGACCCGGAGACCCTCGACTACGTCATCGTCGCCCACAACTTCGGCGACGTGCGGCTGGACAACCCCCGCTCCGACTTCGTCCCGACCCTGGCCGCCCGGGTCAAGCGGGGCCTCGGGATCGTCAACCCGCGGTGCGTCGCCTACGACCTGCCGTTCGGCTGCCCGGGGTGGCTGCAGGGGGTCATCCAGGCCGACTACTACCTGCGCTCCGGCGACGCGCGGCGGGCGCTGGTGGTGGGCACCGAGACCCTGTCGCGGGTGTCCGACCCGCACGACCGCGACAGCATGATCTACGCCGACGGGGCCGGGGCGGCGGTGCTCGAGGGGCGTTCCGACGCCGGGCCGGCCGGGGTGCTCGCCCACCGCACCCGCTCGGACACGGTCGAGCACAGCCACCTGCTGTGGATGGGCACCTCGTTCGACGCCGGGCTCTCGGACCGGAGGCTGTTCCTGAAGATGAGCGGGCACCGGCTCTACGAGTACGCGCTGACCACCGTGCCGGGGGTGGTGCGGGAGTGCCTCGAGGCGGCCGGGCTCGGCCTCGGTGACGTCGCCAAGGTCCTGATCCACCAGGCCAACGCCAAGATGGACGAGGCCATCCTCAAGCGTCTGTTCCGGTTGTGCGGCGCGAGCCAGGTGCCGGCCGACATCATGCCGATGACCATCTCCTGGCTCGGCAACAGCTCGGTCGCGACCCTGCCCACGCTGCTCGACCTGCTCGCCCGCGGCCAGCTCGAGGGCCATGGCGTGCGGTCTGGCGACGTGCTCGTCTTCGCCTCGGTCGGGGCGGGGATGAACGTCAACGCCCTGGCCTACCGCTGGACCTAGCCCGGGAACCTCTCCCGGCTGTTGCCGCGGACGCCGGTCTGCTCGCCGTGGCGGCGCCTCCCGAGCCCGCGGTGGCCACGACCAGGAACGAGACGCAGTGTGGCACAATTGCAGGGCGTGGAGAGGTCCGGGACAGCGGAGGTCGAGCGATGAGCCAGTCCGTCCGTGCGTCGTCGTTGGGGCCGTGGTTGTTCGCTCTTGGCGTGGGGCTCGTGGCGGCCGTGCTGCCGGTCGCGGCGGGGCAGGCGGGTGCAGCCGGTGCGGAGGGGGACGCCACCGTCAAGCTGATGGCGGACCTCGAGTGCGTGGTGACGGTCGACGGCACGGAGGTCGGCCGTGCGACGCCGGCCGCGCCGCTGCTGATCCGGGTGAGCCCGGGCCAGCACCGGGTGCAGGCGACCCACGTCGCCACCGGTGCGACCTGGGCCGGCCTGGCCGAGGTCGCGGTCGGCGGCGAGCAGGTGCTGATGGTCGAGCTCGAGGCCGCGGCGGCGGCAGCTCGAGCGGCGAGCTCGGGGGAGGCGGCGGAGGAGGGGCGAGCCGCCGAGGACGAAGAGGGCCGCCAGGAAGAGGGGCGCGATGCCGAGGACGAGGACGGTGGCCGGGAGGAGCAGCCGCAGCCCGCGGCGGAGCAGCCTTCCCGGCCGTCCGGGGCGCCCGTCGCGGCGACCGCGGCGACGGTCGCTGGGGCGCAGGGGTGGGGTCTGGCCGCGCCGGGCACCGTTGTCCACAGCCAGCCCGAGGAGCTGGCCTACGTCCTGGTGCCGGCGGGGAGCTTCGAGATGGGGTGCGTGCCCCAGGACCAGGGCTGCTTCGACGACGAGAAGCCGCGGCACCAGGCCCGGGTCGAACGCCCCTTCTGGCTCGGCAGGACCGAGGTGACGGTCGCCGCCTTCCGCCGCTTCGTCCAGGCCACGGACGCCCAGACCGAGGCCGAACGGCGAGGCACCGGCTGGGCGGACGGGGGCACGCGCTGGGGGGAGGTCGAGAGCAGGAGCCCCTGGTCGCCGGGTTTCGAGCAGGGCGACGACCACCCGGTGGTCCTCGTCAGCTGGCAGGACGCGGCCGCGTATTGCGGCTGGGCCGGCGGCCGGCTGCCGACCGAGGCGGAGTTCGAGTACGCGGCGCGCGGCGGAGTGGCCGGCACCGTCTACGCGTGGGGCGACGAGGCCCTGCCCCGCTGCGGCGGCTCCCCGTGTGCCAACGTCGCGGACGAGGCGGCGGCGGCAGAGCTCGGGTGGCGGGTCGAGCCGCCGACGGTGCTGGTGGGGTACGACGACGGCCACGCCCGCACCGCGCCGGTGGCGTCCTACCCGGCCAACGGCTTCGGTCTCCACGACCTGGCCGGCAACGTCGCCGAGTGGTGCGCCGACTGGTACGGCGTCACGAGCTACGCCGCCGCCGCGGGCGCTGACTCCGCCCGGGCAGACTCGAGCTGGGCTCGCGTCCTGCGGGGCGGGGCCTGGGACAGCGGCGACCGCAACCTGCGGTTGTCGGCCCGGCGTTTCAGCCCGCCGGCCCACCGCGACGCGACGCTCGGTTTCCGGTGCGCGCGGGACGTCGCCGAGTAGGGCGGCGAGCGGCCCGTCGCCCGGCGTGGGCCTCTTGACCCGGGCGCGAGGCGTGAGAGGATATGGAGCCGTGACGGGTCATGGATCGGACGGCGCGGCGCCGGGCCTCGAACCCCGCTTCCTCGAGCTGATCGCGGCCGAGGTGTCCTGCCGGCCAGAGCAGGTGGCGGCGGCCGAGGCGCTGCTGGCGGGCGGCGCCACGGTGCCGTTCGTCGCCCGCTACCGCAAGGAGGCGACCGGCGGGCTCGACGACGCCGCGCTCGAGGTGGTCGCCAAGCGCCGGACCTACTTCCTCGAGCTCGCCGCCCGCCGGGCAGCGATCCTGGCCACCATCGCCGAGCAGGAGAAGCTCACCCCCGAGCTCGCGGCGGCCCTGGACGCTGCCACCACCAAGCAGGCGCTGGAGGACCTCTACCAGCCGTTCCGGCCCAAGCGGCAGAGCCGGGCGCAGGCGGCGCGCGAGCGCGGGCTCGAGCACCTGGCCGACCTGTTGCTGCGGGGCGCGGCCTCGCCCACCGCGCCCGAGCGCCTGGCCCACCCCTTCGTCCACCCCGACCGCGGCGTGCCGGACGAGGCCGCCGCCCTGCAGGGGGCTCGCGACATCCTCGCCGAACGGGTTGCCGACTCGGCAACGCAGCGGGAGCGGCTGCGGCGGGCGATGGAGACCGACGGCGTGCTGCGGGTCAGGGTGCGCGAGGGCAAGGAGAGCGAGGCGGCGGACTTCAAGGACTACTTCGACCACTCCGAGCCGGTCCGCGGCGCCCCGTCGCACCGCGCCCTCGCCATCTTGCGCGGCTTCCGCCAGGGGCTCCTCACCCTCGACCTCGAGGTCGACAACGCGCGCGAGGTCAAGGCAGTGGCGGCCGCGGTCGGCGTGCCGCTGTCGACGCCGTGCGGCGCCCAGGTGGCGGTCGCGGTGGCCGACGGCTACGTCCGCCTGCTGCGGCCGTCGATCGCCAACGAGGTGCTCGACCTGGTGCGCGAGCGGGCCGAGGAGGAGGCGGTGCGCGTCTTTCGCGCCAACCTGGAGACCCTCCTCCTGCAGCCGCCGTTCGGCCAGGCCACGGTCATGGGGGTGGACCCCGGGCTCCGCACCGGCTGCAAGCTGGCGGTGGTGGACCCGACCGGCGCGCTCCAGGCCACGGCCACGATCTTCCCGGTCGGCAGCAAGGCCGAGCCGGCCGCG